>JAILBW010000188.1 GCA_024680695.1 Bacteroidaceae bacterium | reverse complement strand
AACAGGAATGCATTATTTATGAATCATTTTTCGATGAACTCACGTTAATCAGTGCCGAGGGGTACGAAAGATGCCTTCTTCGCCTTGTTGCTGTCGAAATGTGGAAATAATATTTTACGACATTTTACACACTTCTGCCCGCTTCTTATTTGAAAATACTTTACACGAACAAATCCAATGTATGTTTCATCGCATGCAATTGAGCGTTTTTTACCTGCCAAACGAGCCAAAAAACCTGCCAAACGAGCCAAAAAAAACTGCCAAATGGTCCTTGCAATCTGCCAAAACACGTGAAAATTCGTTTTTCGATTACAAAAATGCCACTTTACGACAGCAAGCAGGGACGTTTACGACAGCAAGTAGGGACGTTTGCGGCAGCAAGCAGGGGCGGTTGCGACGGCAAGCAGGGGCCGATGCCAGCTGCTACTTAACGCTGCAGGGGGCAGGCCTTCGCCGTCGTGACTTCATTGACCAGATAGACGATGCTCAGGTAGGGAATGCCGGCATTCGACTCGAGGCCAATCTCGCAAGTGCGACTGTTCGAGTAGCCCACCTCGATATGATTCGCCTCGATCTGCGGCCGAAGCTTTCGGAGGCCATAGCGATTAAGCTCAGGAAAGAGGAAGCCGCGGTCGCCTGCAAAGCCGCAGCATCCGACGCCCTCGGGCAGGAAGACGTGGCTGGAGCACATTCGGGCCAACGCCACCATGCCGCCGTCAACACCCATTTCACGAGTGGAGCACGTCAGATGCAGGGCTACGGGACGGTCGATGGGATGGAAGTCGAGGCGAGGTACAAGGTACTTCATGATGAACTCGGCGGGCTCGTAGAGGTGCATCCCACGCATCACCTTCCGCATGCGGTGCAGACACGGACTTTGGTCGCACAGCACAGGATAGCGTCCCTCTCCCGAGGCTCGCCACAGGGCTGCCTCCAGCTCGGCACTCTTGCGGTCGGCAATGTCGAGCATGCCCTTCGATTCCCATATCTGACCGCAGCACAGACGGGCCATGCCTTCGGGGAAGATGACTTCGAAGCCTGCCTTGCGGAGCAGTGAGCAGGTCTCCTCGACAAGGGGCTTCTCCACTACCGAATCCTTCGGCAGTCCCATCGTCTGGTTTATGCAGCTGGGGAAATAGACCACCTTGTCCCCGGCGCTCGCAGACGGGAGGGGAGTTTTCGTCGGTTGGCAAAGGGCAGGGCCTGGCTGTCGGACTTTATGGGGCATCGCGGTGGTCCAGAGAGGCAGACCCATCCTATTCAGACTTCGGCAGACGCTGGTCATGAGCGCGGAACCGAGGGTGGCATGGCCGAGCCGGGCCACGTCGAGCACCACGCGCAGGCCGCTCTTGATGCCTGCAAAGTGGCTGGCTGCGAGATCACCAAGGCGATACCCGAGTGCCGAGCGGTTCATGTCGAGCTGGCGGATGAGGTGGGTAAGTGCGCCAGTGTTTATCTTCATCGGGCACGAAGTGGCACAGAGTCCGTCGGCCGCGCAGGTCTGGTCGCCATAGTATTTGTACTGCCTGCGCAGTGTGGCCAGGCGTTCGGGGTCGGTGCCCGTCTGAGCGAGGCTGCAGATTTCGCGCTGTATGGCAATACGCATCCGGCTCGAGAGGGTGAGGCCGCACGACATGCAGTTGACCTCGCAGAACCCACACTCGATGCACTTATTGGCTCGCCGCACCTGTGCGACGGTCGTCTTGGCTGTCGAGAGAGACGGATCCATGAGGCGCTGTCCGCCGTCGGGCACCCGGGAGAAGTCGAAGGAGAGCACCGGCAACGGTTTCAGGCACTTGACGAAGCAGTCGGGGTCGTCGTTGAAGATGACGCCGCGGTTCAGCAATCCGTCGGGATCGAAGATGTCCTTGAGTTCCTTCATTGCCTCGTAAGCCTTGTCGCCCCACTCGTAACGGACGAACGGTGCCATGTTGCGTCCTGTTCCATGCTCAGCCTTGAGCGAACCGTCATACTCCTCGACGACAAGCCGCGCCACATCGCGCATCATCTCGGCATAGCGAGCCACCTCCTGCGCCTCGGCGAAACTCTGGTTGAGAATGAAGTGGTAATTGCCCTCGAAGGCATGACCGTAGATGCAGGCATCGTCGTAGCCATGCTCGGCAATGAGCGCCTGAAGCCGCACGGTGGCCTCGGGCAGCGATTCGATGGGGAAGGCGACATCCTCGATGAGGCAGGAGGTGCCCTCGGGACGAGTGCCGCCGACACTGGGGAAGATGCCGCTGCGGATGGCCCAGTAGCGACCGAAGACGGCAGGATCGTCGGTGAACACCGCGGGCTGATAGAGGCGGAAACCGCCAAGGCACTCCTGAATGCGGGCAATCTTGTCGAGCAACTGGGAGCGGGTAATGGCCTTCGTCTCGACGAGGATAGCCGTCAGGTGGCGGTAGTCGCCGGGAGCTACACCCTCGATCCGCCCGGCATCCACGTCCTCCCGGTATTGCAGATAGACGGGATCATCGACCGCGCTCAGCGACTTGTAGTCGGGCATCTCGGCACTCTTCACCATCAGCTGTTCGGCGCTCATGGCCATGTCTTCGTCGCCAGCCTGCAACCTCTTCATCGCCACCACAGCCTCGCAGCTCTCCCTCATCGACATGAAATAGACCATCGCCGACGCCCGGAAGGGATAGTCGCGCAGCGTCTTCATCGTCACCTCGGAAAGGAAAGCAAGTGTGCCCTCCGAACCGACCATTGTATGGGCGATAATGTCGAAGGGATCGTCGTAGGCGATGAGCGGACGAAGATTCAGTCCGGTGACATTCTTGATGCTGTATTTCCGTGCGATGCGAGCAGCCAGTTCCCCGTCGGCCCGCACTCGGTCGCGCAGTGCCTCGATCCGCTCCAAGAATTCCGGATGACTACGGCGAAACGCTGCTCGGCTGCTCTCATTGCCAGTGTCGAGGATGGTGCCGTCGGTCAGGACGATGCGGACGCTGACAAGCATGCGGTCGCTGTTGGCATGCACCCCGCAGTTCATGCCCGAGGCATTATTGTTCACGATGCCGCCCACCATTGCCGCACCGATGCTGGCGGGGTCGGGCGGGAACACTCGGCCGTAGGGTTTCAGTATCTCATTTACCCGAGCCCCCACAATGCCAGGCTGCAAGCGGATGACACTGGCCTCGTCGTCGGGCGAATCGCTCGCAACAAGGCTCCACCTCTCCCAGTGCTTTCCGGCAACGATGAGCACAGAGTCCGTGCAACTCTGTCCGCTCAGCGAAGTGCCGGCGGCTCGGAACGTAAAGGGCAATCCGTACTTCCGGCAAAGGCGGACGATGCGCGCCACCTCCTCCTCGCCATCGCTGCGCACCACCACCTTAGGTATTTGTCGGTAGAAACTGGCATCGGTGCCCCACCCCAGCGTGCGCAGTGCATCGGTGTAAATGCGCTCCTTTGGCACAAAGCGTTCGAGCTCGGACTGGAACTCATCTATCTTCTTCGCATCTTTCATGTCAATCTCAGCTTGTTTGTCCTGCAAAGATAGTGCAAACGAGTGGAATGACAAAGAAAACGACAGATTTCTTTGGCCATTCCCAAGTGCAGCCGGTCCTCGACCGAAGGTCAGAGATACAGCAAACGAGTGGAATGACAAAGAAAACGACAGATTTCTTTCTGCATGCCAGAGATGCAGCAACCGATCCTCGACCAAAAGGTCAGAGTTGCAACAATGCTTGAACGATGGCACTGAATGAATGTAATAAGCAAGGTTTTTCGTAATTCTTTTGCGACATCAGAAAAAAATATTAATTTTGTAGCGAAATAGCCCACTATTCGGCTGCAACAGGACCAAATACGTGAAATGAGAACGATATGAAGCGGTATTTATTTGCTCTTTGCATTTTGCTTTCGGCAATCGCCCTATCCGCCAACCAAGCCAAGCGCGTCTACATCACCCTGGACGTTTCCGGAAGCATGTCGGGCAACAAATATGCCTTGGCCAACTATACGACCCAGATGATTGTCACACTCTGCGAGGAAGACGACGAAGTGAACATGATTCTGTATGGCGTGGAGAAATGCCTGTCGGAGAGCAATGCGCCTCTGACCATCATTCAGAAAACAAAGAACGCACTCAGGTTCGGCCATCCGACATCCAATACTTCCCAGTTTGATGACATCATCGGGTTCAACCACATCTACCATCCGTCGGAGGAGAAAGACAACTGGCTCTTCGTCATCGGCGACGGCGAATGGGAGACGATGGACGACGAGTACACCGCAGAGCGAGAGGCATTCCATCACATTGTCGGGGGAGGAGGACTGAACGTCTGCTACCTGCAGACAGGCCGCAAGCTCAGCGAGGACAACGATTTCACGATCTACGCAAGGAGCTTTGGCGTAATAGACATCCGAAAGTCTGATACGGACCCGAAGACCATCAAGGAGGGGTGCGACTATTTTGCCCGGAAGATTCTCGGATTCAGCGAGTCACCGCTGAAGGTCAGGAATAACGGAGAGTGCCGCATCACCTTCAAGTCGGAGATTGCCCTGAAGGGTTTTTACCTGGTGTATCAGAGCGAAGTGAGGCCCGATCGGCTGCCCAAAATCGAGAGTGCCACGGTCGGAGGCAAAGCCCTGCATGCCAGGCTGAAAGGCACCCCCACCACTACTCCACTCCGCACGAATCTCAACGAAATCACCCTGAGCGGGCATGTCTATAAGGTGGGAGGCAGCAGCATTCCTGCTGGGGCAGAGGTGGAGGTGTGCTTCGACAAGAGAGTCGATCCGTCCAATGTGCTCATCTACCCCATCGTGAACGAGATCGGCATGAATTCGTTTGCGGTGACCCGCATCGGCGACAAGCTAAAACAGATAGACAGCCACTCGTTCTCCATTTGTCGCGACGAGACGAAGGCACTGGTGCACATCGACCTGAATGAGGAATCGCAGGCCGCGCTTCCCGAAGAATTGCGTCGCAGGATGAAGGTCGTAGTGAAGGCCAACAACAAGGACTACCCCGCAAGCTACCGGAACGGAGGCTTCGAGTGCGAGATCGACCTCATCGAGGACGAGACAGCCTACTCCGCCGAATGCGACTGTCCGGGCTATTTCAAATACGTCACCCCCATCACGAAGATAGTGAAGGGCGACTGTCCCCCCGAGAAGCCCAAAGAACTGGAGGTGCAGGAGCGGCCTCTCAGCGACCTTGGCAGCATCTCGTTCCAGCAGCTGAAGGATGAGGACATCGCCTTCACGCTCAGCGATTCGTTGACAAACGAAGTCCTCGACCCGACTCTCTTCGACATCTCGTTCGAGATTGAACACGACTTTATGTACGAAGAGCCGAAGGTGCGCATCGAGAATGGTGTCGTCCACCTCGAACTGCGTCCGCGGGGCGACTGGTGCGAGTGTCTCTTCCCCAAGGGGCTACGCTTCAAGATGATTTCGACACCCAAGGACGAAGCGTTTCAAGAGTACGGCAAGAACTACCATGAGACCGACTTCCCCTTCCGCCTTACGGTGACGAAGGACCATCCCTGGCTGTCGCGCTGCTTGTGGGTCATCATATCACTTGCAGCCCTGCTCCTGCTCTACCTCTATCTGAGCGCCCTGCAGCGCAAGTGCCGCTTCAAGAAGCATGCCACGATAACGCCCACCTACTATGACTATCATGGCAACCGCCGCGAGTCGGGATGCATCTATCTGCGCAAGGAGGGATTCGGCGCCTGGGTGGCCCGCTGGCTATTGCCGGGCGACGAGCGCAACACGCTCAGTTTCGACAAGCCCGCCACTACGCTGCGATTCGTGGCAGCCGAATCCTACGACGTGGTCAACATCCCCAAGGATGGGAACATCGACCCCGAAACAATGCGCATCACTGGCTACAATCCCAAGAAGGACCTCCACCCCAAGGACCCCGTCAGGCTGGGCAATCGCGGGAAGATAAGCATCGCCTACCCTAACGGAAACGATGAGGGCTACCTCACCTTCTCCAGTGGCGAGGAAACCGACGGACACTTCTACCGCATCTTTATCACGCTCCTGAAAGCGGCCACACTGATTGCTTTCGGCATACTGCTCTATCTCCTGACAAGGTCATTCTTCTGACCCCGTTTGGAATCATCCACGACACACAAGAAAACTAATAATACACATCACTATGGAAAAGTTCAGTCCGACCCTTATCATTGGTTTAGGTGGCATCGGCTCCTCGATTGTCGAAGGCATCTACCGCAAGTTCATTGCATCGAACCCCTCCGACCTGGAGCGGGCCAATGCGGCGTTCCTTTGTCTCGACACCGACATCACCGACATCAACAAACGGCTGAAGGTCATGCCGAAGGACAGTGTCATCAAGACATCCTCGGACTTCAACATCACCGTCGGCCACTACATCGAGCGCATCAAGAACAAGACCACCGTCGAGAAGTGGTTCGACACTTCGAAGCGCGAATTGATGTCCATGTCCTTGGGTGACGGAGCGGCCCAAGTGAGAATGGCTTCCCGACTGGCAATGATGGCAGCCATCAACGAGGGCAAACTGTCCCCCATCGACAATGCCATCACCAAACTGATGTCCACCGACCCTTCGCGCAAGAAAGGCAACGACATCAAGATCCACATCGTCAGCAGCCTCGCCGGCGGCACCGGTGCAGGCACTTTCCTGCAGATGGCCTACTATGTAAAGAACGCCATGAAGGAGCATGGTGCCGAGGCACCGAAAATCAACGGCTACTTCTTGCTGGCCGATGTGCTCTGCGACGATGCCAACTGTGGTTTCAGCAAGGACCAGAAGGAGAATGTGCGCTCCAACACCTACGCTTGCATGAAGGAACTCGTCGCATTCGCCAGCAGCCCCGACAGGGGAAAGCGGCAATTCGAGTTTGAGTACAAGTTGGGGCAGGTGGACAAACGTCTGCCCATCGACCCACCCTACGATTCGTGCTTCATCATCGACTACAACGGTGCCGACGGTGGCAACCTGAAGAAGGGTGCGCGCTATTTCGACCAGATGACCTCCTACGTCTTCCTGCTGGCCTTCAGCAACATTGGCGGTCACCAGCGTCAGAACGCAGTAAACGACATCCGTCAGCAGATCGAGAGCGACGGCACCACGAAGTATGCCTCATTCGGCGTGTCCAGGCTGGTCTATCCCGTCGACGACCTCTTTGCCTATTTTGCCCACGAAAGCGTAGCCGACAATATGTCCACGACCTGGTGCCAAATCGACAAGGACATCCAGAAGCGCTTCGACGAGTACCGCCAGAATGTCTTTCAGGGAATACCCGACACCAAGCCCGACAAGGGCACCGAGTTCATGCGTTCGGTGGAGAACTACAAGGACGGTGCAGGCAGCATCGCCGCACAGTTCCGACATATATATAATAGTACTCAGGAACTGAACGAGGACATGACACCGCGCTATCCGAAGTCGAAGGAATACGTGGAATGCGTGAGGGGATTCGTGGAGCGCACCATCAACAACAGCACGGAACTGACAGGGCTCCGGGAACAGTGCACCGTACCCAGCGCCGACTTCACCAAGCGCGACAACGGCGACAAGGACTTAGCCTTTGTGGTCAGGCGAGAGCGCGAACTGCAAGAGTATCGCGACGCAGTCGTCGCCTTCATCGACGGATCCAAGCAATGGCTCGTCCGCGAGTGCTTCATCGCCGACCACGACGCTGCCGACTATGTTTCGGCGATGCCCGAGTCTCACAAGCACCACCTCAACAGCTTCATTCTGGAGAGAGACAACGAGATGCATCCGCTGGCCGTGCGCTACTTCCTCTACGATGTGAAGAAACGGCTGAAATCGCTCCTCGACGGCAAGGAAGGACTACGGGAGAGCAACAAGAAACTCCGCTACGACATCTTCGAGGGCTACAGCGAGGCCTTCGACATCATGGAGACCAAGAACAAGAAGGAAACAGCATCGGACAATCTGAAGGCTGCACGACAAAAGAACTCCGGCTTCGGCGGGATCGTCAACCTCGTCTCCCGGCAGGATCCATACAAGGCTGCAAAGGAGAACTATGAGAGTCTGTCAAACCTGCAGGCCGAGAACATCACCACCTACGCCGTCGACAAGATGCTGGAAGAGGTATTCACCGGACTGCTCGAACAAATCAACCTCCTTATCGAGGAAAGCGAGCACTTCTTCGAGAACCTGCCTGCCGCCATCCAGTCGCTCGACAACGAACGCCAGGCGCTGCTCACGAAGCACAACAAGGAGAATGCCGACCCCTCCATCGAATACGTACTTGCATCCGAGATGCACAAGAAGGACATCTACGCCAACGTCATCAGCCGCAGCTCCTCGCCCTTCTTCCCGCCGGAGATGGCAGCATCCGTCTATCGCACGATGTTCGACAACGTTTACTCACAGATCGATGCCTCAGCCTTTGTCACCTCAAAGAAAGCGGACAAGAAAGCACTCAAGGCGGAGGCCATCGAAGCCAATGTGGGCATCATCAAGCAGACCATCAAGTATCAGACCGCCCTTCTCAAGGAAACGAATCGGAACTACGCCACCATGAACGTCATCGAGGCACTGAAGGAGGAAGCCATGCGGGAATGCGACAACAAGAAGGCAAAGGCTTGGGACTACGCGAAGGACAAGTTCCGCAACTTCCGAGACCGCGCCGAGATATTCGGTCCCACCAATCTGGACACCGAAATACGATACATCAACGCCTGGGGCGCCAACCCCCTCTGCACCGCCATCTCGACGATCAGCACCTCCGAGGCCGACGAACTGTTTGGCGACAGCGCCAGCGACACCAATCCCAAGACGGCTGCCACCCTCCTGCTGTCCGAGCATTTTAGCCCCTACGAGATTGTACGGGCAAACACAGTCACATTGCTCGACATCAACAAGTACTTCAAGAAGTTCCTTGCTAAGTCGCGTACAGACTATTCCGAGGAGAGCTACGGCTGCTACTACACGGCCTATCAGGACGTCATCACCAAGATGCACTCCCCTACGAGCAAGACCGTTTCGCCCCATCTCGACAAATATTGGCACCTGCCCTCCTACATGCCCTCCATCGGCTCCACGATGGCCGAGGAGAGCAAGCGACTCTTCCGCGCCCTTTACGGAGGACTGCTGTTCGGCAAGTTCAAGGCCGCTTACAATGGCGGAGAGTACTATTGGAAATACCTCGGCACTACGAGCCAGTATCTCAAGCACATCGACGGCGGCATGATCACCATCGGACAGTCGCAGGAAGCAGCACTCAACAACCTGTACGAAAAGGGCCTCGTCAACAACCCCGAAATCGTCGACGAGGTGAACGCCTACGTGGAAGACAGATGGGTCGAAGCCCGCAACAAATGGCTGGTCGCCTCCCACGACGAGAGCAACGAACTGCTCATGATGAAGGAAACGGAGATCGCCCAGTCCATCATCAACTACAGGTTCAGCATCCACTCCTCCTTCAAGCGCAACCAGAGCTGGTTCACCCTGCTCAATTCGAGGAAAGGCCTTCCGCTCTTCAACATTGTCAACGAACATCGCAGTTTTTTCTTCGAAGACCTGGCAGATCGGTTGATCAACGTCTTCGGAGCCAGCCTGAACACCATGAAACTCTGTCAGTTCGTATTCAAGGCAGCAGGCACCAAGATGAAGGACGACATTGACATCCTGATGGAACGGCTGAAAGAGGAGCGACGCTTCGAACCCAACGAATAGAACCTCCTCTAAATCTCCTCCTATGAGGAAACTTCCCGTCCCTCAGCATCCAGCTCCCTCCCCTTTAGGGGCAACGCGAGTAAGTGTTTGAGCGTTGGGAAAAGAAGAACCTTTGAACTTTTGCGCTCGGCTCTGCCGCTTCGCCTTTAGTGCGAAGAACTTTTGAACAATCACCCATGCCAAAGGACTCTGCCATACTGCTGAACCTCACAAGCAGACTCACTTTCGAGGACACCGACCCGCTGATGAGCGTCGTGGTCGGCGACGGTGCCCTGCTCTTCTACGACCGCCTGTCGGTGGCCAAGTTTCCATCCGACGCAACGAACGTCGAATCGCATGTTGCACAACTGCTCTCCGCAATGTACAACCTACTTTCGGCGCGCACCCTTTCGGATGAGGACCACAACGAGCGAATCCGTCTCATTGTCACGCTCGACATGATTGGCGGCGCATTCCAGCCACAGAAACCCGCGCAGAAGTGCTTCCCGGCCCAGAAGGCGCGGCAGTTCAGGAAAATCGTTGCCGACACCGTCGGCCGCGACAATCCCTTGCTGCGCCGCTTCGACTACTGCTTCCTCTTTCTTTCCGACCGCTCGGCAGCGCCCGACACCACCGAGTTTTACCTCACTTTGGCCGATGACGGACTCACTGGCCTGGACGCCGCCTCATGGATCGACCACGACAGCATACAGCTGAACCGTCTCAGGGACGACACCATCCGGCGCATGAATACGCCTGACGACCAGTGGCCGCTCACCTCCTCCTCGACGGCGCTCCACTACCAGCACTTCCTCGCTGAGCTTTGCGACAGGCTGAAAACGGTGACGGCCCGCATGAAGGAAGCCGCAGTCGGGGAGGCATTCGAAACTTTGTTCGCCAAGAGGACGAAGGATATCGCTTCCGTCGAAGACTTCCGCACATTCGACTACGACGAGGCCCTCTCCTCCTCCGTCGGCGAACTGCTGGGACTCTGCGCCAGCGACTTCCGCAACAACACCGCCTTTTTCTTCATCGACACCGACGATAGCAATGCGCGGAAACGCACCAAGAGCGCGACATTCGTGGCCGCACTGGTCCAGTTCCTGACTACGATGGGGCCCGACGACTATCGGAAGTGCCTGCTGACGCCAGGCATGGATCTGCCCGCACGCATCTTCTCTGCGCGCCCACTCGATTACGACAACATCGACGGATCCGCCATTGCCTCGCTGCAGAGAATGGTAGAGAGCTGCCTGTCGATACTGGACGGTGCCCGATGGAAAAAAGACTTGAGGGTCAGGCTCCGTCAGTACACCGCGCGGTCGCAGGACGTCAACGCCACGGATTCTTACAACACCGTCAACGACAAGAAGGCCAAGGAGCGCCAACTGCTCTTCGACAGGTTCTTCAGCGCGCGCAGTGTGCCCTTCTTCTTCGGCAAACGAGTAGGCGAATGGAAGTGGTTTCGCGATGTGGCCAAGACAGCCGACGACCTCTACCGCTTCGAGTCGTTGAACTCCCATCCCCTCTACGACATGCCTCACCGAATCGGCGACAACGAGATGGAAGACAAGGAGGTGGAATGCGACTATGCCGAACTGCAGGACCGTATCGCCCAGCTCAAGAAGGAGGACTCCGAAACGACGATGATTCAGGACCTCAACACCTATCTCCGCGAACGCCAGGTGCTGATGGAGAAGTTCGGTAGCGCCGTGGCAGAGATGAAGAAGGAGATGGTGAGACTGGGCTATCTGGCTTGCCTCTTCTGGCTGGGCATGTTCTGCTCAGTGGTCGTCACGCTGAGCTATGCCTTCCATTTCTTCCAGCCAGGCATCGCCGCCCCCCTCTGGCTGGTCGCTGTGGCCTTCGCCGCCTCCGTGGTGCTGTTCGCCCTGGCTGCAGTGGGTGCTCAGGCCAGCGTAAAGCGCAGGCTCAAGGCCACACACCTCGAAATGGACACACACTACCACCAGATGCAAGCAAACCTGCAGGCCTACCTCGACGGAGTGAATGCCCGCGCCAAATTGCAGAACGAAGCCGATATCCGACGAAAGAACATCGACGAGATGGAGGCGAAACTGCTTGCCTTCACGAATCACAACAAGCAAGTCGACCTCTGGGTGGCCCACTATCGAGGCATCGCGCAGAAATTGTCCTTCCTCGCGCAGTTCATTGATTCCCAGACATCAGGAAACACAGAGGTGAAGGTAAGCATTGACGACTTCAACTTCGAAAGCGCATTTCCGTCGTTGCCTTATGTCGTTTGCCACTCGTTTGCTAACAATCCCACGGAGTTTTCCACTCAGCAGATAAAGGTCAACGGAGCAACAAGCTTTGTACGCTTATTCAGGTTTGCCGAGCAGCAGAGATGAGATCTTTTTTTCATTGAACATAGAACATAGCCTCCTCTAAATCCTTGCCCTCCGTCGGGTTGGGGCGAGGCTTTGAACCCTTGAACGACAATGACGAATTACATTATTGCATCGATTTTCATCGGGATGGTCCTTTGCCAACTGCTTCATGGCGGCAGTTGGGTGAAGCGGGATGCCTATCAATGGTGGCACCTGCCCTGGGGTGCATTCATCTTCTCCGTACTTGCATTTCTCGCTTACCGCACGGCAAGTGCCCCCATCCTCTCCTTCATCACATCCTTTATCAGCCTCCCGCCCGAGGCATACATGATAGAGGCCACCTACACCATCCTTTGCATGGCGCTGTGGATGGGTCTGCACCTCCTTTTTCGAAGACCTGCAGTCCACAACTCATTGATAGCCATCTTCCGCAAGGTTTTCGCCAAGGACCGCAGCGACAGTGAGCAACTACTCCCCTTCCCCTACTTCGTCGACGAGACAGGGACAGTCAGGTCGCGAGTGGGCCTCACATTCTATCGGCGGACATTCAAACTGCTGGCTGTGTTCTTGACGGTGGTCTATGCCCTCGCCTTTTTGCTCATCGATATTGGTCTGCTCCAGACGTTCTATCCCGTCTCCGCCTTCGGGATGTTCGCATTCCTGCCCATACTGGAGTTCTACACCTATCTCCGCACCGAGGTGCCCACCGAGGAGGCAGCGAAGGACTACGACGACAGACCGGCACGCAGCAACAGCAATTTCGACGAGCTCTGGGAACTCTACGTCAAGACCTTCGACAACTATGCCGTGGCATGGAAGAAGACATCTTCTCCCGAGGAAACGACGCAGATTGGCGAATGGGAGAGAGACAACAACGACGAGTTCAACAACCTCTACGCCGGCTTCACCCAGCCAAGCCTCCACACAAATCTCATCATCGAGAATACGGACATCGTTTCGGCCTTCCAGAAGTTGGAAAGATTCTTCACCCATGTCGAGAACAACGGGCGCTGCATCCTGATAGCGCTCGACGTCCCCAACCATTTCACACAGAATCAGGAAAAGAGCTTTACCGAGCAGATTGCCGAGACGCTGAAGGACATCCTCAGGAAGGACCTCTACGTCTATGGCAGGAACTCGTCGCAGGCAATACTCGGCAACAGCATCGTCGTCGCCTCGCTGTCGTATCTCTCCCGACAGCGTCCGAACCCGCAGTGGATGAAGCGAATAGGACTCATCACGGTGGTAAACCTCTTCGACAAGGGCGTCTCGAACATGTTCGAGTGCCGCAAGTTTAGCTACGTCCTCCAGTCTCTGAACAAGGACTATCAGATCATCTTCGTCACCCCCCACCGCCGAGGCATGCAGCCCTCGCTGCTCAACACCTGGCTGACGGGAGCCAATACGACCGAGAAGCGAATGCGGCAGTTCCCCATCGGCACACACCAGTACTTCATCAGCTACGACTACGAGGACTACAACGCACGCTTCGGTAAGATACTGGCCAGCATACCCCCCGAGCCGCTGTATTCGGGAAGCGAGATGGCCACACTGGCACTCTCCTCAAGCGTGAACGACCTGCCCAAGGAGGTCACACCCATACACTTCCTCGACTTGGCCTACTCAAATGCCATCGAGGGCAAGGAAGAACTCACAAAGTACACCGACTACATCGGCCAGAGATACCGCATTGCAAAGAAGGACATCAACGACCACTTCACCAATCACCTGCTACCCGTCGACCGCATCTCCGGCGAACAGGTGCTTGCCGTCATCTACGACGTAGAGAACAATGTGCCGGTCGTCTATTCCAAGTGGATGCACCTTGGCCAGCGCGACAACTTCTCCATCGTCATCGCAAAGCCCTACCTGCTGCGCGACTATTTCAATGCCAACCACGACTACTTCATGCTGGCGCCCTTCGCAGCCCTGCAGCCCCACCTCTGCAAGAGCCGACTGACGCTCGCCATCATCCTGCTCAACATGCTGCAGAATACGGAGATGGAGGAGAAGAAACTGCGCGACCTGCTGAGCTATTACTACGACGAGCGGCAGATAACCTCCGTTTCCGCCATCATCAGGCAACTCTTCTGCACCTATTTCTCCAGCGACCTGGCCAAGGAGCTGACGACGAGCAGCAAGGTCGCCTTCCACGACGGGGAATACCACCACCAGCTCTACTACAACCTATCCCAGCTCACCGACGCCAACACTCCCTCCTACCTCGACATCGTCACGGTGAAGGACGAATCGGGCAATGTGCTCCTCGACATCCTGAGCGACCTCATGTATCAGAACTACGACGTGGGCCAGATACACTCCTTCTCGGGCAAGCCATACATAATCCGAGACTTCAACCACACCACCCGCACCCTCAACGTCTCGTCGGTGAACAACAGCGACACCGACATCCTCTTCTATAGAGCCGTACAGCAAATCGAGGTCGCAGCCCGACACACCCCCATCGAAGGCATGAACCCCGCACCCACCAGATGGCGCCACCCCCTCACGGACGAATGGATATCCATCGCCTTCGAGGGCTTCGAGGCCGACGTGAAGGTCCACACCACCGAATGGTACGAGTTCTCCCGCTACACCATCAGGGACTGCCGCACCACGAGGTGCAACCGACAGCGTCGCTATCCCAATGGCAAGGTGTTGAAAATCACCTTCTCCTTCATAAAGAGAGACGAATACCTCGCTCGCATCGACGACATCCGGAAGAGCCTGCAGATACTGCTCTACGAAGCCATGCAGACGGTCTTTCCCCACCACGCACAATACCTCATCATCTCCACGCTCGGCGACGGCGATAGCGAACTGCCGTGGGTTTTCAACCGCCTCTCTATAGCCGACAGCGAGGAGGAGGGCCAGCTGTCGTTCTATTTCATCGAGGATGCCCACATCGACCTCGGACTCATCGGCGCACTGGCAGCCGACAGGCAGAGCATCTGGTACATACTCCGCTATCTCTACGACTACCTCGTCTGGCTCAACGAGGGCGACGACACCGAGACCCAACACCAAGGAGCGGGGACGAATGATGAATCGGCCAACCGCAGCGTGTCGAACAGAATACCCACCGTCTACGACCGCTACCTCTCGCGCAGCCCCCACGACAAACGGGCCTTCCTGAAATACGGCCGCACACAGCTGCCCGGATACTTCGACATCGACCTGCTCGCCCATTTCATCAGCGACCTCTTCGAGAACGGAGCCGACCTGCAGAAGATAAGCATCGACCGTCAGTCGAAAAACGAGGTCGTCGGCTCATGCGACTTCTGCGGATGCAAGATGAAGAACCGCGAGATGCAGCGACTCTGCGACGGACGAATGCGCTGCACCAGCTGCTCGGCAGGAGCCATCGACAATGGAGAGCAGTTCCTGCCCATCTACGACAAGGTCATCGCCGCATTCAAGGAACACCTCGGCATCGACTTCAGCACCATCCCCCACAACTGGAAACTCGTCTCTGCCGTCGAGCTGCACAGGGACGGCAACTTCAAGTTCTCCATCACCAACGGCTACGATGTCCGCGAAGCCATCGGCCTCGCCTTCGTCATGCGACCCGAGACCGACTGCATCTACGTCGAGAACGGATACAAGGCCGACGAGACCTATGGCATCATAGCCCACGAACTCACACACATCTGGGAGTACAACAATCCCGACTTCATGAAAGTGAAGCCCACAAACGAAGACCTCGTGGAGGGACTGGCCGTGTGGACCGACCTCTACCTCTCCGAGAAGAACGGACGGAACGGCATCGAACGGCTCCGCGACAGCTGGATGTCCCGCGACGACCATTACGGCCGCGGCCTCCGCTTCATCATGTCCAACTGCCCCGACAACCCCTACGCCTACATTCGCGAAACTGCAAAACGCATCTAAGAGCGAGACTGCAAGTCGGTGCACACACCCACTGAACGACGACTGAGCGACCCGATCAACCGCCTCAGCCGAAAGGCTGTGCTGTCCACCCTTTTCCACAGCCCAGCATCATATTGTCTCAACAGGAAGACATTCCTGCTGCAAGAAGAACGGACTGCTGTCGGAAAAGGACTGACATTATCTGACATTATTACCATCTGGAAAAAAAAGCGCCAGAAAGTGCGACAGACGAAACACGACACAAAATGCAAAGGCTGCGAGTAAGCGAGAGGAAAGTCATGCTTGCATGAACTTTCCCGAGTGTGAGCAGGCTCAACCGAAGGTTAAATGCAAAAAAAAGACGGAGTGACAGCTGGCGTTGGCCTCTGCTTGCTGTCGCATCGTCTCCTGCTTGCTGCCGCACCGGCCTCTGCTTGCTGTCGCACCGGCCTCTGCTTGCTGTCGCATCGTCTCCTGCTTGCTGTCGCATCGTCTCCTGCTTGCTGTCGCAATGTCTCCTGCTTGCTGTCGCAAAGTCTCCTGCT
>JAILBW010000131.1 GCA_024680695.1 Bacteroidaceae bacterium | reverse complement strand
CGAGACGGAGACGGCTGAAAGTACTATCGCTACTCAGGCTCTGCTCGACAAGTATCTCGAGACCGTCGAAAGCTGGGGCACCATCGAGACGTTCGAGGACTTCTGTGTTGCTTACAGAAACTCCCAGCCGGAGCGCGATGCCATCAAGACGTCCGTGGCCGCATACAAGGAGTATATCGACGCTTGCGAGTATGCCATCAATTATCTGAAGGAGAACGACTTCACCAACGAAACTCGCACCAAGCTCGAGGCATACCTCAGCCAGAACGAAGGTCCGAGCGACGAATTCCCCAACGGAACCTATGCGTATGTCATCGAGAAGCACGAACTGACCGATGAGGAAATCGCCAACGAGGCTGCCTTCATGAACATCATGCTCCAGAAGGCTATCACCGGTGGTGTGGTGCCTGGCACCGAGCTTACGGTGACGCTGGTCAACCATGACTTCAAGAGCAACTTCGACGGATGGAGCGTGGAATCGAACAACGGCGGCATGGCTGTCGGCGGCGAGAAGAGCATTATGTACATCGCTCGCGGATTGGACACCAACTTCACTGTCGAGCAGACTCTCGAAGATGTACCTAACGGAATCTATGAACTGCGTATCAACGGCTTCGAGCGCACTGCAGGTGACGACTATTCGCAGCTGCATACGAGCCAGCTCTACCTGAACGGCAATTCGAACTTCGTGATGACCATCAACGAGGATGTCGTTTCCAAGGATGCAGCCGAGGATGGTGTGAACTGCCACATCACGGGAAGCAGCGTCGATAAGGAATACGTATATGAGGACATCGAAGGCTATGTGCCCGGTTACATGATAGGTTGCTCCTACGCCTACAATGCCGGTCGCTACCTGAACTACACCGCTGTCGAGGTAACCGACGGCAAGCTCACTCTCGGTGTGCGCAACATGGGTTCAGGTCTGTCCAACGACTGGGTGCCCTTCGGTAACGTTCGTCTGTTCTATCTGGGCAGTGCCGAGCAGGCCAGCGAGTCGCTCGACAACGTACTCGACGGCTATGTGGCTCGCGCCGAAGTGATTAGCAACTTCGTATGGGTAGACACCGAGGAAGCTGCCAAGTATCCCAACATGTCGGAGGCACTGAAGGAGCAGGTTGCTCAGCTCATCGATGAGCGTGCCACTGTGACCACTGGCGAACAGAAGATGGAACTCGTCAACAAGTTCTCTGCCCTCTTCAACGAGGTTTACGAATGCCGCAAGGCCTACGTGGAAATGACTCATACCGCCGATGTGGTTTCGAACAACGCAATCACGCTGAATGAATTCAGCTTGATTGAAAAAGATGACGTTGACGCGGTAATGGTGGTCTACAACAAGGCATGGGAAGCTTATCAGGACGGTAGTGTGACCACCGACGAGGCAAAGGCCATCACCGCCGAACTCCTCGCCTTCGACTTCGCTCCCGCAAGGGATGAGAATGGCGTATATCAGCTGGCAAGCGCTCGCGATCTCGGCATCTTCGCCCTGCTCGTGAACAGTGGACAGTATGATGCCGACGCCGTACTGACAGCCGATATCGACATGCAGGGTATCAACTACACGCCGATTGGCTGGAATATGAGCACCGACAACAGTTCGGCCAATACGACCGGCGCCCTCTATCGCGGACACTTCGACGGCCAAGGCCACCGCATCAGCAACCTGATTGTGGATAAGCCTGGAAGCATTGGTGTGGGTATGTTCGGCGACATTATGCCTCCTGCACATATCGAGAACTTCGTGCTGGATGCCACTTGCAATATCTATGGTAACGACCGCGCAGGTGTTATCGGCCGTGCCGAAGCCAGCGGTAGGAGTGGCAACGACCGCATCGTCACCATCAACAATGTGGGCAACGAGGGTAACGTATATTGCGATAAAGCTCCTGCCGGAATCCTCGGAAACGCCAACAACTCCTCCCTGGCCATCATCACCGACTGCTACTCGACGGGTAAAATCACGATGAGAAGCGAGGATAAGATTGGCACCAGCGACCAAAACGCAGCCCTCATCTGCGGCTGGCTGGCCAACTTGGGTGCACAGATTACCAACTGCTGGTCAACGGCTGAGATTACCAACTACCAGAGTGTGGACCGTGCACTCTGCCGTGTAGGTGGCGACAACAACAAGTTCGTGAACTGCTACAGCACGTTTGCTACTCAGGCTGTTGTGGTACCGGCCGAAGCCTTCACGACGGGTGAGGTGGCCTACAAGCTGAATGGTGGCGCTACCGAGAACGTTACTTGGTACCAGACCATTGGCGAGGATCAGCATCCTGTATTCGCCGGCGAAGGCCATCTGGTAGTATCCAAGAAATCCGACGGCACCTACTACAACCTGGAAGATGCCATCCGCAACATCTCGTTCGAGGTTGGCAACAAGGTGAGCGTTTATGATGCTCAGGGACGTGTGGTTCGCTCCGACGTGTCTCCTTCCAAGGCTCTCCAGGGCATGACGAAGGGCTTGTACATCCTGAAGGGTGAGAGCAAGAGCATCAAGGTGCTTGTGAAGTAGTCGGCTTGCCGATTTGCAAATGACTTTCTCCCTCTCCCCACTGCGGGAGGGGGAGAAATGTCATTATGAAAGTCCGATTCGGGATACTTGGCCAAATGAACAAACGAGAGTTTGCTTTCTATTGGTCACGGCAAGAAAAGGACGAATGAATTATGCATCATGCATTGTGAATTATGAATTAAGTATTAGCAAGAAATGAAACGACGTCTGACATTAATTTCCCTACTGCTTGCTATGATGCCCAGCCTGACGTTTGCCGTCACGGAAAACATCCGCATCATGACTTATAATATCCCCAAGGGAAACATCGACCCCTCGGAGGGCAACGGCGACAATACGTGGGAAAAGCGCGCATTGGCCATTCATCGCTACATGGCCGCCGTGCAGCCCGACCTCGTCGGCATGCAGGAACCCGTTCGCGCGTCGCTTTGCGACATGCTGCGTGGAATGCCAGGCTATGCCATGGTGGGCACAGGTCGCGACAACGGCAAGGAGAACGGTGAATACACCTCCATCATGTATCGCACCGACCGGTTCTATTGCATTGCCAACGATACTTACTGGCTCACCGAAACGCCCAAGGTGCACTCCAAGGTGGATGGTTCCACACACTTCCGCATCGCTACATGGGCGCTGTTTGAGGATAAGCAGACGGGTGCCCGCTTCCTGTATACGAACACCCATCTAAGCTATGATTCGCCCAAGGTAAAGGATGCCCAACTGCGCATCATGAAACCTTCGATGAAGACTGTGCAGGACAAGTATGGCTCCAGCCTGCCCCACTTCCTGACGGGCGACTTCAACATGAAGGACTATGAAAATGTCGATGGGACGAATGCCGATGCTCGCCAAGGGAGCAACTACCTCTTGTGTCTGAACTTGGGAGTCGTGATGAAGGACGCATGGGTGCAGGCTCGTACAAAGAAGCACTACAGCTATGGTTCTTCCTACCCTCCCGGCCGCATCGACTACATCTTCGTCTCGAAGAACGTCTCATGCAAGTATGCCCAGTGGGACAACAGGAAGGATGACGACGGATATATCATGTCTGACCACGACCCCATCTGGGCCGATATCTACTTCACGACCTCGAATGACGATTATGCGCGCGCAGCTATCAACGAGGCGTGGAGCGAGATAGATAGCACTTACACCCTCGACAAGGGACGTACGAAGCTTATCAGCGTGTCATCGCAGTTGTCCTGCGATGGTGTGCAGTCGGGTTATCCGCTGTCGAACATCCTCGACAGCAATACGTCCACCAACTGTCAGTCGGCCTCGAGTCCCCTGCCTCCCAATCAGCCACACTACATCCAAGTTGAGTTGCGTCGCAGCATCACCGACTGCCGCTTCATCTACTATCGTAGCAGTGATACCACCAATGGCATTGCCGACCGTTGGTTGGATGTCATGGTCACAGCTTCAGACAATGGCAGCGACTGGAAGTACATCACTTACTTCAATAATTTTGGAGACAATCCGCTTCGGTCCTACACGAGTGACAACATCTCTCTACACAAGCCATACAAGTACCTTCGCTTCAGCGTTATGCACACTCCGAACGAAACTCTGCGCAATGGCAACCCGCAGTTCTCCCTCTCCGAGTTTCAACTGTACGAAAACCCGCGGAATAACGAAAGTCCACGCTTTGTTGATGAGAGTGTGAAGAACGCGGCCGAACTTGTTGAGGCAAAGATTGCTGCCATCGAGGAGAGTCTTACTGCAGGCTCCGTCACTCGTACTCAGGTCACTGAGTTGCAGCAGGCCACCGAGGCTTTGCGCACTGCACGCCGCAACTATGCCGACGGCATTCTCTTAATGCGCCCGTCATCGTCCGAGATTGAACGCAATGCCCTTTATGACCTTTTAGGTCGTCCTCTTCTTGCACCTCCTGCGCGCGGGATGTATATAAGGAACGGGCGTGTGCGCGCGAAAAACTAAAGGGCACGGTTCACGAAGATTAAAGTTTATTGTTTAAAATTTTGGGTTCAATGTTCAATTCTTTCAAACTTAGCACTATGGCCGTCTTCGCGATGGTTATGGTTGCTTGCTCGCCGGCTCGAGAGCCGCAATCGGCTGAGCCATCTGAGTCCCCCTCCCCCGTGAAGGCCACGTTCAATGAAGCCAACTTCCCTAAGCAGGGAGTGGATGTCGCGGATTTTTCCGGCGGTATACAGCACATTGGGTTGCCAACAGCCGATGTACAGCGCACAATAGAGTTCTACGAGGGACTCGGTTTCCATTTGGCCACACGCCACGATATCAATGGTCGCGACTTCGCTTTCATGCAGTTGGGCACACTCTTCCTTGAGCTTATCCCTAATGCCTCCCCTGCGATGGAAGCCGGAGCGGTGGACCACTTCTGCCTCGACGTGAAGAACATCGATGCGCTCTACGAAAAGATTCGCAGTGCAGGTTACCACATGCTCTCAGACGGCATTCAGGACATCGCCTTCTGGGACAAAGGTGCCCGTTACTTCTTCATCCAAGGGCCGAACAACGAGAAGATCGAGTTCTGCGAGATACTATAGGTGCGTTCTAAAAAAAAATCCAGGTGGATTATCTTTGTCTTTGCTTGTCTCTTTTTGGCATCTCTGAACTTTGTCCGAACCTGCTTTCACTTGGGAAAGTTCATGCAAGCGTGGCTTTCCTCTCGCTTACTCGCAGCCTTCGACTCCAATTTCTTGAAGTCTTGTTTGCTCAAATATAGCCCAAGCATAGTTCAAAGCTAATTGTTAGAACCCACCTATAACGATTCGATCGCACAAAGGCAGGATGTGGAACCAAGGCGCAAACTTTTTAACCTAAAAACATTATGTGCAGAGGAAATCATAATCTCCTGCGTCTGTCGGCCCTCGGACTGTTTACATTATGGCTGTTGCCCGTGCGCGGCCAAAGCGACAGCGTCAGTGTATCACAGCCACTCATCGGAACCGGTTCGGTGGATAAGGTGACCGAAGAACGCATGAACAAAGGATTGGTAACCAATTCACTCGATGCCTTGAGCGGTCAGGCTGCTGGCGTGAACGTCTCCACGAGTGGCGAGAAACGTATGGCCATGCTCAATTCTGTGCGAGTGAGAGGAACCACCTCGCTTACGGGTGGCAACGACCCGTTGGTCATCATCGATGGCGTTTCCAGCGACTTGGCTACGCTCTCCACCATCTATCCTGCAGACATTGAAAGCTTTAACATCCTTAAAAACGCTGCCGAGACAGCCCAGTACGGTAGTCGCGGTGCCAGTGGAGTCATCGAAGTGGTCACGAAGAAAGGGCGCGCCGAGCAGTTCCATATCTCCTATGACGGCAACATGGGGTTCGAGCGCGTCTATAAGAACTTGAACATGCTCTCTCGTAATGGATATGTTTCCACGGCTTCTGCTTTGGGACGACCATATAACGACGGTGGTTTCGACACCGACTTTCTGTCGGCGATTACGCGCACAGGCTTTGTACAGAACCATCATATTGCTTTCAGCGGCGGTACCGAGGCGTCAAACTACCGTGCGTCGGTTGGCTTCATGGATCATAACACAGTTGTTCAGCCACAGGAAAACGACAATTTCGTGGCCAAACTCGACTTGCTGCAACGTGCATTCAACAATCATCTGCGCATAGACCTTGGCGTCTTCGGTTCCTCACAACGCAACCATTACATCTTCGACGACTGGAAACTCTTTTATTCTGCAGCATCGCAGAATCCCACCATCAGCAGCGGACGCAATGTACAGGGCGGCTGGACAAAGAATTCCACAGCCAGTCAGATTGACCATCCCGTCGCTCTGCTTGATATGAAGGAACATGAGCGTGCCCTTTACTTCAACACCCACATGCGTCTCACTCTCGACCTGTGGCGCCAACTGCAACTCACGCTATTCGGCAGCTATTCGTTCAATTCCACCGAGGCTCAAGAGTTCCTGCCCACATACGTCTGGGCTCAGGGACAGGCCTATCGTGACGAGCAGAAGAATGAAGACTGGCTGGGCAATGTCACCCTCTCGTGGAAGCACGATTGCGGTGTGCACCACGTCGAGTTATTTGGAATGGGGGAGCAACAAAGCAATCAGCGTTCCGGCTTCTTTACTACGGTAAAGGGATTCAACACCAATGCCTTCGGCTATGACAACCTGATGGCTGGTGCCACGCGTCCTTACGGTGGAACAGGGTCTTCCTACGAACGTCCCACGCTGGCCTCTTTTATGGCCAGTGCCAAGTATGCGCTTATGCAACGATATATGTTCACGCTCAATGCGCGTGCCGACGGTTCTTCGATGGTGGGCGAGAACAATCGATGGGGCTTCTTCCCCTCGCTTTCGGGCGAATGGGATGTCATGCGTGAGACATGGATGAAGCGTCTTTTGTCTGCCGATGCGTCGGATGTCCTGAACACGTTTAAATTGCGTTGCGGCTATGGTACGTCGGGAAATCTGGGCGGCATCGAGTCGTATAACTCACTCCAACTCGTGAAGCCCAATGGCGTGGTATCTTATAACGGATCACCCACAGCCACACTTGCCATTGCGCGTAACGCCAACCCCGACCTCAAGTGGGAAACGCGCAGCACTTTCAACATCGGTGCCGATCTGGGCTTCTGGCGAAATCGTCTTGTGATGACGGCCGAGTACTATTATTCAAAAACGCGCGACATGCTCTACCTCTATGACGTCAGCGTACCTCCATTCACCTACGACAAACTGCTTGCTAATCTGGGTGCCATGAGTAACAGCGGTGTGGAACTGGGTTTGGGTATCACACCTCTCGAGAAGAAATACATGCAGCTGAACATCAACGTAAACCTTTCCTTCCAGCGCAACAAGTTGATAAGTCTTTCAGGAAACTACAATGGAGAGTACATGACGGCATCTGACATCACCGCCATCGGCGGACTGAACGGTGCTGGCTTCCATGGAGGTAATAACAATATTGTGTATCAGATAGTTGGCCAGCCACTTGGCGTTTTTTATCTACCCCATTGCACGGGTCTTACCCGTAATGCCGATGGTAGCCAGAGCTATGAGATTGCCGACCTGGACAATAACGGCAAGGTGAACATCGAGGATGGCGGCGACCGCTACATCGCCGGACAGGCCACGCCCAAGATGACACTCGGCTCCAACATCAGCTTCCGTTACAAAGACTTCGATATCACGCTACAGATGAACGGAGCCTTTGGTCACAAAATTTACAATGGCACGTCGCTTACCTATATGAACATGGGTTCCTTCCCCGACTACAACGTATTTGACGATGCTCCTTCGCGTAATATTCAGGACCAGACGTCTACCGACTATTGGCTCGAGAACGGCAACTACCTAAACTTTGACTACCTCACCCTCGGCTGGAACGTACCTATCAAGAGCCGATATGTGAGCAGTTTCCGTCTGTCGTGCAGCGTAAACAATCTGGCTACGATTACTGCATACAGCGGACTCACTCCAATGATAAACAGCTACGTCGTAAGCAACACGCTGGGCATTGATGACAAACGCTGCTATCCCTGCTACCGTGCCTACAGTTTCGGCGTAAGCCTCACCTTCTGATGCTCAATCATCTCACACAATTCACAGCTATGAAGTACATCCGTTTTTTCGGTCGAAACCCGCTCACTTTGCTTCCGTCCCTTTGGCGTGAGACACAAGTCGGGGTGTGGCTGTTGACCATGCCGATATTCCTCCTATTCGCTGCCTGTCTCGACGAGGATCCGCGCGACCAATTGCCCGAGGAGAAGGCCTACGATAACGCCACCAACCTTTATCTGAATACTGTGGCGACGCTCTACAACTACATCGGCGGACAGAGTGATGGCGAGGGTCTGCAAGGTACTATACGAGGCATTTACGACCTCAATACGTTTACCACCGACGAGGCCATCCTTCCCACTCGCGGCGGCGACTGGTACGACGGCGGATTATGGCAAAGTCTATACACCCACCATTGGACCGAGAGCGACGAACCGTTCCAGAATGCGTGGAACTATCTTTACAAAGTCATCGTCATGTGCAACCGCTCGCTTTCCCATATCGAGCACCATCGTTCTTTACTCACGGAAACG
>JAILBW010000009.1 GCA_024680695.1 Bacteroidaceae bacterium | reverse complement strand
GCTGCACCCCACCTGAGGGGTTCGATGGCCTGCCGACCGAAGCGAAACGCTCCTATCTCCTTGGCAAACTCGACCGTCCCATCCGTGTCTGCGGTATGGTGCGCAACGAGGGAGAGCCCGGCGGCGGTCCCTTCCGTGTGTATGATGCTGAGGGCAGTGTGTCGCTGCAGATTCTCGAGAGCACGCAAATCGATAGTGCCGACCCGACGGCCGTTGCCATGCTGAAGCAGAGCACACACTTCAATCCCGTAGATCTCGTCTGCGCAGTGCGTGGACACGACGGAAAGAAGTTCTGCCTCACCCGTTTTGTGGATCCGCAGACCGGCTTCATCTCCTCGAAGAGCAAGGACGGAAGGCCGCTGCAGGCCCTCGAACTGCCAGGCCTGTGGAACGGTGCCATGAGCGACTGGAACACCCTGATGGTCGAGGTGCCTGCTTCGACGTTTAATCCAGTGAAGACGGTCAACGACCTCTTGCGTCCCTCGCACCAGCCTCTCTCATAGCCAGATTCCCAGCCTCTTTGCCTTTGTCGGCAAGCCGATATGGTATTCCTTCACCGGTTACTCCACCGTCATGCTGTATTTGCATTCCCAGGTTTCGTGCGCGCGAACATTATTTATATAGGGACGGTCGGAGAACTCGCCAGTGTAGCCCTCGGTGTCGCATAGACCGTACCAGGGTTCGATGCAGACAAAGGGCGAGCAGCCACCTTCGGGTGCCCACATAGCGAGGACTGGCATCTGGAACTGCATGGTGATCAGGCGCTGACGTGAAGCATCGAGGAGTTCCACACGACTGATGCGTCCCGTCGTGTCGAGTATCGTGTCGCAGAGGAAAGCCTGATTTGTGAGAGGAAGCAGATGATCTTCGAGCGGGAACAGTTCTTCCTGCTCGGGATGAGTGTATCCGCGGGGCAGGGTAGGAGTGCTGCGCAGGCAATCAACCTCGGGAAAGCGCAGATAGCCATGAACGGCATCCTCGGCAGAGAACTTGGGGAGCAGGAAGGCTGGGTGGGCACCAATCATGAAGGACATGGTCGTCTCGGCTGGATTTTCGACCTTCCAAGTCACATCGAGAGTGTTGCCTTGCAACGTGTAACTCACGGTGAGACGGAAGGCAAAGGGAAAACTCTGGCGTGTCGCCGGTGTGTCGCAAAGGGAAAGTGTCAACCGCTCGGCGGTCTGTTCTACAAGTTCGAATTCCATGTCCTGGACAAATCCGTGTTTGACGAGGGGATAAGCCTGTCCCTCGACGCGAATCTGTCCTTCCCAGTTGCCGCCCACGCAGGGGAACAGCAGCGGTGCATGGCGGTCCCAATAGCGCGGTTCGCCATACCAGATGGCCTCGCGTCCCTGTGCCGTTTTCAGACTTACGATCTCTGCTCCTCGGCTCTCCACTTGCAGTGCAAGCGATTCGTTTTTCAATGTGTGTGTCATAGGTTTAATGATTTTATAGTGTGTATTATTCAGTGTGTCTGTCTGTTGTATGTAAAGACCGTCTGCAGGGCACCGCGAGTGAGCAGATAGGCATCGAAGGCAAGCCACAATGCATGATTGGGAGGCATGCAGAGCGGCATTGTACGGCAGACGACGAAGAAGACGAGTGCGGCTGCAGACATACTCAGTAGCATTCGGCGCGTCCAGGTGAGACCGATGAAGACGCCATCCCACACCATCGCAGGTAGGGCGACAATGGGGATGACAATGACCCAAGGCAGATAGTCGGAAGCGGACTGGACGACAGATGCCTGGTCGGTGAGCAACCGAAGGATGGCATGGCCGCTGCAGAGATAGACGAGGGCAAAAGCCGCTGCAATGATCCCACCCTCGACAAAGATTGCGCGCACGACGCTGTCCAGCATCCTTTTGTTTCCGGCGCCGGCATATTTCCCACTCAGTGCTTCGGCTGCATTGGCCAATCCATCGGTGAAATAGGAGTAGAAGATGAAAAACTGCATCAGGATGGCATTGGCTGCGAGCGTCGTATTGCCCAATCGGGTTCCAGCCGAGGTGAAGTAAAGCGTAACGGCCACAAGGCAGACCGTGCGCAGGAAGATGTCACGATTTATGCCAAGAAAGCGGCGCAGGCTAACGTGACGCTTTTCGTTCTCCTGAGAGTTGGCAGGCATCTGATGCCTCTGCATTAACAGCAGTGCCAGCAAAAATGCGCTCCATTGGGCGCAAAGTGTGCCGGTGGCAACTCCCTCGATTTTCCATCCAAACCTGAAGACCAGCATGAGGCTGACAGCGATGTTGAGCAGGTTCTGTCCGATGGCAATCCACATTGGCGAGCGTGTATCCTGACAACCTATGAACCAACCGTTTAGGACAAAAAGCGAGAGCATGGCCGGTGCTCCCCAGATGCAAATGCCGAAATAGGTGGCAACCATCTGGGCTGTTTCAGCCTCGGCTGGCATGAGCCATAGCGAAAGATGGAGAATGGGGCCTTGAAGGAGGAGCAGGACAACGCTGAGGAGCCCACCCAGCAACAGGGCTCGCTGCAGGATGTCACGAATGAGCATCGTATCGTTGCAGCCCTTGGCTTGAGCTACAAGACCGGTCGTTCCCATGCGGAGAAATGCAAATATCCAATAACAGACGTTGAAGACGGTGGTGCCAATGGCTATCGCCGCAATGTATTCGGGAAGCCCCAGATGGCCTACGATTGCTGTATCGACCAACCCCAGGAGCGGCACTGAGATGTTTGTGGCCACTGAGGGGAGCGCCAGTCGCAGTATCTCGCGATGGGTGTTGCTCATCTCAGGGCTTGATATTCATCTGTACAATCTTGCGCTCGGCATTCAGCAACGATGTCACACGATAAGTGTGGAATGCAGAGCGGGAGACATCGGTACTGCTTACCGTTTCCTCGAGTTTGAAGCTGACAGACATTCCCAGCGTGCCATCCTCGAGTGTCTCGCGTCGAATACGCATTTCGGGATCGACGATGTAGTGGACGCCAATCACATCGGCCGTCATCTTGTCGTGGGTGAAGGAGAGAATCTGGTTGGGGCGGGCACAGGGTGTGCCGCAGAAGCGTGTCATGCTGTCGGGGATGGCCGCTGCAATGCAGGCACTGTCCTGTTTGGCCATTCCTTTGGTGAAGAACTCATTGTAAATGCCTCGAACGACGCTACATTCCTCGGGTGTGATGCGCGACTTGATAATCTGGTTGAGCATATCGGAAGCCTCGGTGGTGAAGAGCCCGTCGGGGTGATTGCTCAGATAGTCCTGCATGGCTTCGACCGTCCAGATGCTGACGGCATCGTCCCAGTCGATGGAGTCAATCATGTCTTTGCATTCGCGGGCATGAAGCGAATTGGGATGGTTCTGTTGGAAACGTAGCAGGCTGATGCGTTTCTTCTGACGAAGCACTTCGTCCCATTCCTCTGCTTCGGCCAGCAACTGCTCCATGTGGCGGCGCACCTCGTCGGCATGCAAACTTGTGGGGTGTTCCTCCAGAAACTGAGCGTAAAAGTCGGGATTCGTGACATCGTTGAGCAATGCGAAGTCCGCCTCTTCCTTCTGGTGCGCATCATATTGTTTCCAGTAATAGTAGCCGCCCGCAGCCAGTCCGCCAATCAGCAGGAGTAGCACCATGCGAATGAGGCAGCCCCACTTGAATCGGCGCTTCTTCTTGGCCTTCCTGAGAGGAACTGGCGATGGACTCTGTGGCTCGACGTCGGCCACTGGTGCTGCAGGCTTTGGCGTCGTTTCTTTCCCGCAGTGCGGACACTGGCTCTGGGTGTCGGAGATATAGTTGCCGCAGTGGCTACACTTCATGATGTGGCCAGAGATGGGCGTACCGCAATGGGGGCAAGTGCCAGCCATCGACGACACATCTTTTTGGCATAGAGGACACTTTATCAGACTCATGTTGGTGGTGTATTATTGTCTAACTTCATGTTGTTGAGCGCGGGAACGCTTATGCGCAGTATGCTCTTTGTCCGCTCCGTAACGCGATGCAGGTTGCTGGATCGCACATTCACTATCCACAACAGTTCGTCGCCGTGGCAGAGCACCCACTGTGAGAGGCGGTCGGGATATCTGATGCGTGCCTTCTTCATTATTTTATTGATCTTCACTGGGGTAGATCTGCCAAATGGCGTGATACAGTCGCTTTCTTTTACTCTGCGAAGTTTGAGCGGATAGATGAGCTCGTCGGCATCAAAATAGGCAAAGTGCGGGTCGTAGTCCGAGGGAACTTCCGACACGATTTCCTGCTTTATCGTGAGCTGTTCGACGGGACGGTAGCCATAATCAATTTTGAGACCGGATACCACTCTCCGCACGTCGAGTACTCTGGAACTCTGCCAATGGGTGCCCAATGAATCAATCCCCGACCTCATCATCTCATGCTCTTGCGTGCGGTTGAAGCCCTTGCCATACAACCATTCGTGCAGGAGAAGTGCCCCATAAGGTTCTGATGCAAGGTCGTAGAGAGGAAAGAAATCGGAGGTGATGTTGTGCTGCTGGAACAGGCTTCTGATATCCTTCCTGAAAAAATCCAGTATGGGCAGCATGTCTTCGGCCATTCTGGAAAGCGATGTGGAAACCTTTGGGTTGATGGTTTCCAAAAGGGGTATTACGTCAAGGCGAATGCGATTGCGCAATGCGTCGCGTTCCAGGTTGGTGCTGTCGGTGACGTAGTTCAAATCGTTCGATGCCAGATACCTCAGGATTTCCTGCTTATGCAGGCAGAGCAACGGGCGGACTATCTTGTTGCGCACCGGATGCATCCCAGTGAGGCCGCGTATTCCGGTGCCGCGAATGATTTTGAGGAGAATAGTCTCGGCCTGGTCCTCAATGTGATGGGCGACGGCTACGCAGGAGCAATCAGTAGCCTGTCGCAGCGCCTCGAACCATTCGTAGCGCAGTGCGCGCGCTGCCGTCTCGATGCTCAGATGGTGTATTGCGGCATAGCTGCGAGTCTCGAAGCGTTTTACATGGCAGGGAATGCCGAACCGCTGGCACAAGTCGCGCACAAACTGCTCGTCGCGCTCCGATTCTTCGCCGCGCAACGTGAAGTTGCAGTGCGCTGCAATGACCGGATGGTTCAGAGAGTGCAAGATGTGGAGCAAGGCCACCGAATCGGCTCCGCCGCTGAGCGCCACCAACACCCGACGATTGTCCCCAATCATCTTGTGCCTGTCGATGTATTGCGACACTCTCCGAAGTATGTTCTTGCTATCCTGCATCTTATTTGTTTCAGGCTTGTTCTAATTCTTCGAACCCGCCTTCAGTTTCTTCAGTACGTCTTTCGCCATTGTGTCGCCCAGTCCGATGGCTTTCTCGAGACATTCGCACGCCTTCTGTGTCTCGCCCTTTTGTTCGTAGCAGACACCCAGAATGCGATAGGGATCGGCAAATTCGGGGTCGAGGCGAGTGGCCTCTGTGGCATAGCGAATTGCTTCGTCCACCTCGCCGACACGGTAGTTGAGTGCAGCACACTCGGCATGCAGCAGTGCCTCCTTCGGCTGGAGGCGGATGGCACGCTCGATATCGTTCATCGCTGCGGGATACATCCGGCACTTGATTTCTATCTGTTCGCGCTCGTAGTAGAAATTGGCCGTCAGATTACCTCCCATCAGATGTTCGTATTCGTTGTAGTCGGCAATTGCCTCACGGTATCTCTCAGCCTTGGCCCGACTGATTCCTCGCATCAGTAGCGAATTGGCTGCTGCTGCAGGATAGGGCTTCGTGAAACAAGCTACGGCGCTGTCCTGCATGGCCAGTATGTCATTGATGGAGGCCTCCTGCATCTGCCGGCATTGGGCAACATACAGGAAGAGGTCGGCACTGCGCATATCGGTCTTTGTCAGTGCGAGGAAAAGGCGTTCTGCCTCGCTGTAATTCTTTGCAGCATAGAGACTATGCGCCTGCTGGTTTAAGTAAATGTTTAGCGGATTGATTGCATAGGCCTGAGCGGCTTCCGTAGCCGATTTCTCGAGCGTCCAGTCCTTGTAGGTCTCGTAGCGGGGCGTAAAGTTCAGGGCATAGATGGCTTTTGCAAGCGAGAAGTGCAGTTCGTCCTTGCTTGTACTGTCCTGTGCGAGTCCTTCCTCGTAGGCCTTCTCTGCTTCGTCGAATCGTTTGGCTGCGGCTAAAAGCTCGCCTTTCATCGTGTAACCCGAGGCACTTTGAGGATAGAGGTGTATGAACTCGTCCACATAGTCCAAATACTGGACCGTGTCTTTCGTGCCGGAAAGGTAGATGAACGTAGCGGCCGCCTCCTCACCCTCAGGCAACCGTTTGGGGAGTGCGATGCTGCGCAGGTCGTTGTTGCTTGCATCGAGGCTCGTAATTTTGAGGTCGGCTCCGAAACGGATGTCGATGGCGAAGGCATTGTCTCCGCTCTTGGTGGGCAACTGCAACAGTGCAGCCAACCGTCCCTCACCATCCAGTACAGGACTGCAAGCCTGCCGCTCGTTGTGTGCGTTTGCGAGTGTATAGTAGTGGTAGGACTCGCGGAACAGGTTGTCTTTCGTCACCGTATCGTTGCTGGCCAGTGCTTTCTTGTCCGACTTTGCGTTGGGCAGGACGTAAACCGCCGTTCCGATGCCCAGCGAATCCTCGATGGCCTCCAGTGTGTAGAGTTTGTGCTTTCCCGGCTCGATAAGCACTTTTGCCATATTGTACATACTGCTGGCACCGCAGAGGTAGCGCACCGGATATTCCACGCCCTTGCAGTCGATTACCGTTGCGCTGACGGCTCCCTTCAGCAAGTCGTATTCCGTAATTACCTCGCCGAGTGCATTCAGTATGACCCCTTGCCCTTCGTGGAGGTTGCCGTCGGCATCATGGGCGATGACTGTCACCTGTGCCTGACGTGATTTCGTGAGAAACTTGGGTGTCTTCCCCTTCACTTCGAGGGTTGCGACGAGGAGTAATGCGAGAATATATAGAATGTGTTTCATTGTCCGTTGAGTAGTTCGCGTGCATTGTCTATTGCGGCGGCGGTCACGTTGTTTCCGCTCAGCATGTGGGCGATCTCCATAATGCGCTCCTCGTCGGAGAGCCGTCGGATGCTGCTCACGGTGTGGAGGCCGCTGTCTTCCTTATACACACAATAGTGAGTCTGTCCGCAGGCTGCAATCTGGGGCAGGTGGGTGATGGCAATCACCTGTCGTCCGCCTTGTTCTGCAACCATGTTGCGCATGATGTATCCCATAGCCTCGGCAATTCGGCCGCTCACGCCGGTGTCTATCTCATCGAAGATGATGGTGGGCAGCTTTGCGCGCCGACTGGTCATCGCCTTTACGGCAAGCATTACGCGCGAAATCTCTCCACCGCTGGCCACGTCGGCAATGGCGCGAGGCGAGGCGTTCTTGTTTGCGGCAAAGAGGAATGTGACGCGGTCGTTGCCGTCGGCTGTCGGTGTCGAGGCTGCGGATAATTGTACGCGGAAGACGGCATGCGGCATTCCGAGCGAGAGCAGGCTGTTGCCGACTTCGCTTTCCACGTCTTTTATGGCCTTCTTGCGGGTGGCCGTGAGTTCCGTCATTCGTTGTTGAATCAGTAGGCGGGCTTCGTCGCGTTCGCGTTCCAGCTGGGCAATCTTTTCGTCGGCGTTCGTGATGAGGTCGAGTTTCTTCTCGATATTGTGCATCACCTCGACGAGCTCTGTCGAGTCGGCTGCTCCATGCTTCTTTTCGAGCGTATATAGCAGGTCGAGTCTCTGCTTGACCTCCTCGAGCCGTTGCGGGTCGTATTCGAGGTCGTCGGCCTGTTGGCTGATTTCTCGGCTCAGGTCCTTCAGTTCGATATAAACAGATTCGAGCCGTTCGGCAAGTGTCTCGGCTTGCGGATAGACGTCTGTAAGGTTTTCCACGATGCTCCGAGTGCGGTTCGACAAGTCCACAAGTCCGTCGTAGTCGTTCCCGCCGTCGAGCAGGGAGGCAGCCTCGTAGAGCGAGGTCTTTATTTCCTCGGCATGTTCGAGCCGTTTGTTCTCCTCCTCGAGGTCCTTCTCTTCGTCTTCGTGCGGGTCGAGGGCTTGGAGCTGTTCGAGCTGATAGCTGAGGTAGTCCACCTCGTTCTTGCTCCGTTCGGCCACCTCGATGGCTTCGGCGAGGCGTTTCTCGGTACCTTTATATAAATAGTAGGCCTCGCGATAGGCGTCGAGTGTGGTGGCATTGTTGGCCATTGTGTCGAGCACGTTGAGCTGAAAACTTTCGTGGCTGAGGAGCAGGTTCTGGTGCTGCGAGTGAATGTCGATGAGATTTGCCCCCAGCTCTTTCATCTGGGCGAGTGTGGCGGGCGAGTCATTGATAAAGGCCCTGCTCTTGCCGGCTGCGGTCAGTTCGCGGCGAAGTGTGCAGGATTCCGGGTCGAAGTCGAAGCCGTTTTCCTCGAAGAACGATTCCAGGCGGTGGTTGCTGATGTCGAATTCGGCTTCGACGACACACTTGGCGGCTCCCTCCTTAATGCTCTGGCTGTCGGCCCGCTGTCCGGTGATCAGCGCGATGGCACCGAGGAGAATGGATTTTCCCGCACCCGTCTCTCCTGTAATCACCGAGAAACCGTCCTGCAGGTCGAGGTCGAGTTCCTCGATGAGTGCATAGTTACTGATGTGGAGATGGCGCAGCATGACGAGTCATTTCTTGATTTTCTGCCAGGTTTCGTTCTGCGAGGCGTCGATTGCGAAGAGGATGTCGTAGGCGCGCTCCTTCTCCTCCTTGGTGGCCTTCGACAGGATGTTGACGAGTTCGTCCCGCTTGTATTCGGTGAAGAGTTGTGCCACCTGGCTCATGTTCTTTGCATGGTGGGCTTCGTCGAGTAGTTCGAGCGATTCGGCGATGGCCTTTCGAGCATCTTCGGGTGTCTCGGCCATCTGGTCGAGGCCCTTGCGGTGGTAGTCGTAGCGGAACTGGCGCATGCACTCCATCGAGCCGTCCATGTAGTCGTTCAGCAGTCCGAAGCGGTTCTTGCTGTCGTCGAATGCCTTCCATCCGGGGAAGTCGAGGCTTTGTCCGGCACTCACGATGTCCTCGGCCATCTGCAGCACTTCGGTGCCTCCCTTTGGAGCCATTGTGTCAAGGTCCATGCCGATGATGACGTAGGCATAGTAGGCCATGAGTGCCACCAGGTTGTTGTCGATGTTCGTGGGATTGAACTCCAGCTGGTCGGCTTCCTGAAACGTGAAGTTGAACTGTCCGTCGCGCACTGCGTAGGAAGTGGTCGTATAGCTGCTTCCCCAAACGGGGCGGCTGGCGGTCATCAGCAGCGTGCATTCGAAGGTGTGTTCCGACGAGCTGTATTTGTTCACCGTCAGGTGGAAGTTGCACTGTATCTTCTCGTTCTCGCGGAACTTGATTTCCGTCCAGGCATGCTCGTTGAGGAAGTCGGTCATCTTCTTCTCGAGTGCGTCGAAGACATCAGTTTTCGTGTCGGACACCTGAGAGTGATTGATGACGACCCGGGCCTTCAGTTCCTGAGCCTTTATGGCATTGGCGGTGCAGAGTAGGGCTGTGGCGAGAAATAGTTTAATGAATCTTCTCATTCAGTATCAGTTCTAATCGGTTTACGATGTCTCGGGCTACCTCTTCCTTCGATTTCAGGGGGAAAGGTGTCTCGCCCTCGGCATCGATGAGTGTGACTTTGTTCGTAGGGTGGCGGAATCCGGCTCCCTCGTCCCTGAGACTGTTGAGGACGATGAGGTCGAGATTCTTGCGTTGCAACTTTTCGCGGGCATGTTCGTGCTCGTTGTCTGTCTCGAGCGCGAATCCCACGAGCACCTGGTCCTTCGTCTTCCGTTCTCCGAGTGCGCGGGCGATGTCGCGGGTGGGAGCGAGCGTGAGTGTGAGTTGGTTTCCCTCCCGCTTTATTTTGCTCTGCGCCGTGACGGCGGGTGTGAAGTCGGCAACGGCTGCGCACAAAATGGCGGCGTCGCACTGTGCAAAGTGTTGTGTCGCAGCGTCGTACATCTCGGCTGCACTTTCGACGTCGGTGCGGATAATGGCCGGATGGGTAGCCTTCAGTGCCACCGGGCCGCAGATGAGCCGGACGCGGGCACCACGTCGGGCGCATTCCTCGGCCAGCGCCAGGCCCATTCGTCCGCTGCTGTAGTTGCCGATGAAGCGCACCGGGTCGATCTTCTCGTAGGTGGGACCTGCGGTTATCATGATTTGCTTTCCACCGAGGGTCTTCGGCGCATCGGAGAAGAAGTCGTCGAGCACATCGACAATCCGTTCGGGTTCCTCCATGCGCCCCTTGCCTTCGAGTCCGCTGGCCAGCTGTCCTGTGGCGGGCTCGATGATGCGGTTGCCGTTTTCGGCCAGTGTCTTCAGGTTGGCCTGTGTCGTCGGGTGGGCATACATGTCAAGGTCCATCGCCGGTGCCACGAAGACGGGTGCCTTCATGCTCAGGTAGGTGGTGATGAGCATGTTGTCGGCGATGCCGTGGGCCATCTTGCCGATGGTGCTTGCGGTGGCAGGTGCGATGAGCATTGCGTCGGCCCACTGGCCGAGTGCGACATGCGAGTGCCACGAACCGTCGCGGCGGTCGAAGAATTCGCTGACGACGGGTCGCTGCGTGAGTGTGCTCAGGGTGAGTGGCGTGATGAACTCCTTTCCCGCAGGTGTGATGACCACCTGCACCTCGGCACCGCGGCGTATGAGTGCGCGAATGATGAGGCAAGCCTTGTAGGCAGCAATGCTTCCCGTGATGCCCAGCACGATGTGTTTACCTGACAGCATATTTCAAGCGCAGGCGCGTAAGCGTCTGTTTAGTGTTCAGTGTGAAGTTGCCTTGAATCATCCATCCGTAGTATCCGGGGTCGCTGCGCAGAACGTCGCGCACCGCCTTTCCCTTGTATTTGCCGAAGTTTATGATTTCGTTCCCGTGGTCGTCATAGACGAAGCGTCCGGCGAGATCGACGTTGCGTTCCATGGTCGAGAAGTCGGCCAGAAAGTCGATGTCGTTCTTCAGCGTGTCGGGGTACATATCCAGCTGTGCCTGCAGCACCTCGTAGGTGGCCTGCGTGTCGGCCAGTGCGCTGTGTGCATCGTCGAGGTTCTTGCCACAGTAATACTTGTAGGCAGCGATGAGTGTGCGGCGCTCCATCTTGTGGTAGATGTTCTGTACGTCGACGAAGCGGCGGTTGGTGAAGTCCACTTCGACGCCGGCGCGCAGGAATTCCTCGGCCAGCATGGGGATGTCGAACCGGTTGCTGTTGAATCCGGCCAAGTCGCATCCCCGCAGGGTTTCGGCCAGAGCGGGGGCAACCTCGCGGAAGGTGGGACAATCCTTCACGTCTGCGTCGTAGATGCCGTTCACTCTCGAGGCGGATTCCGAGATGTGTATCTCGGGGTTCAGTCGCATGACTTTCGACTCCTCGTTGCCGTTGGGCTCCACCTTGACGTAGCACAGTTCGATGATACGGTCGTTGGCGATGTCCAGTCCGGTAGTCTCGAGGTCGAAGAATACGAGTGGTTTGCTCAGTTTCAGTTTCATGTTGGGGGACTTTTTTTTTATCCTCTACTTTAATCCTCTACGCGCATGGGCATCAGGAGCATGAGGAGTTCGTCGTTGGGATCCTCTTCCGTGGGGCGAATCACTCCGGGTCGGCTTGGGTCGGCCACTTCGAGAGTGACGCTCTCGCCCTCGAGAATGTTAGCGATCTCGAGCAGGAACTGGCAGCTGAAGCCGATGCTAATGGGGGTGTTGGTGTATTCGCAGACGAGGAACTCCTCGGCGCGGGTGCCGAAGGCGTTGTCCTGTCCCGTCAAGCGCAGGGTGTTGTTGCTGAGCTCTACCTTCACGAGTCCGCTGCTCTGGTTGCAGAAGACGCTAACGCGCTTCAGTGCGCTGGCCAGTGCGGCGCGGTCCACGGTGGCGCTGTAGGGATTGTTCTGCGGAATGACGGCGTTGTAGTTCGGATAGCGTCCTTCGATGAGTCGGAAGTGCATCGTCATGTCGGTGCTCTTTATGCAGGCCTTCTCGCCGTCGAAACGTATCTCGATGTCCTCATCGTCCTTGTTCAGTACGGCGCGCAGGATGGCCGACACCTTCTTCGGGAGAATGAAGCCCGAGGTGATGCCGCTCTGCACGCTGCGGTTGATGTTGCGCACAAGCTTTCGGCCGTCCGTACCGGCGAAGGTGATGTCGTCCGGATGGATGTCGAGATATACGCCGTTCATCACCAGACGAATCTCGTCGTTGGCCGTGGCGAAGAGGCAGCGGTTGATGCCGTTAAGCAGAGTGATGGCGGGCAGGTGGAGCTCCGTGGCCTCGTCGTCCACCGTCTTGGGCATCGGGTAGGGGCCGGCATCCTGTGCAGCAACGCTGAACGAGCCGCTGTTGTGCGTACCCTCCACCTTGTGGTTCTCGGGGTTGTAGTCGATGGTCAGGGGCTGCTCGGGCAATTCCTTGATGGACTCCAGGATGGTCTTGGCCGTCAGGCAGAAGCGGGCGCTCTCCGTCTGCTCGATGGCTGGCACGCTGGTGATGAAATACTTCTCGCTGTCCGAGGCCGTTATCGTAATCGTCCCGTCATTCACGTCGATGAGGAAACAGTCGAGGATTGGCATGGAATTCTTGCTGCTCAATACCTTGGAGGCAGCAATGAGGCGGCTGTAGAGAGCCGAACTGGAAACCTTGAAATTCATATTAATTTGATTAGCTTTATTTCTAACCACAAAGGTACACTTTTTTTTCGAGGTGGCAAAAAAAGTTTCTCGAAAACTGCAAATAGATTTGCATTTTCACTCGCTAATTCGTAACATTGGCTTCGCCGAAGTTACTTTCACTCGGCATATTAAAAGAAAAAAAATCATTTTTCTTTGTTCTGCTCTCGTTTTTTCGTAACTTTGCCCCTCGAATTCGACAATAGTAATAAAAATTAGTTATGGAAATCACAGGTAGAATAATTGCAGTATTGCCCGAGCGCAGCGGCATGTCGTCACGAACGGGTACGGAGTGGAAGGTAGGTTCCTACGTTCTCGAAACGATGGATCAGTATCCTCGCAAGATGAATTTCGAGGTGTTCGGCACCGACCGCATCCAGCAGTTCAATATTCAGACGGGCGAGATCCTCACGGTGTCGTTCGATATCGATGCCCACGAGTACAATGGTCGCTGGTTCAACAGCATCCGCGCCTTCAAGGTGGACCGCAACGTGCAGCCCGCAGTGGCAGCTCCCGGTGTTGCGCCAGCCCAGCCCATCCAGCCGATGCCATCGGCTCCACTGCCCAACGAGGCTCCTGCTGCCGCTCCCTCCTTCTCCTCGAACGAGGGCGAGGATCTTCCGTTCTGATACGACCGGAGGGCGCTGGAGAGGTGATTCGATAATGTAAGCCCGGCCATTTCGGTCGGGCTTTGTGGTATGCTGTGAGTTGTATTTACTCCTTGATGCGTCCATCCTCATTCGCGCACATTTTGCATTTTGCATTTTGCATTTGGAAAATTTAGAAAAAAGGTGGGGACAATATATATATATTATAAATTATGTCACTAGTGTCCACTAAAAATGGACGAGTTTAAAAATTAAATAAATTAGGTTCACCTGAACCGCTTCGGTCTTTGTCATTTTTGAATATAGTTTTGTCGAAGAGATCTCTCAGATGCGTGATGTCAGTGAGTGACATGCTG
>JAILBW010000199.1 GCA_024680695.1 Bacteroidaceae bacterium | reverse complement strand
CTTCACGAGCTTGCCGACGCCCTTCTGGTCGAGCACCTGGAACGGGTCAACCTTCAGAATCTTCTTCTCCAGATATGCGGGGAGGAAGCTGGCGATGTCGTCGCGGCTGTAGCCGAAGGTCATCTGCGTCAGGTCGTTGGTTCCGAACGAGAAGTACTCAGCCTCAGTGGCGATGCGGTCTGCGGTCAGTGCAGCGCGCGGAATCTCGATCATCGTACCGATCTCGAACTCAACTTCGATGCCGTACTCTGCGAATACATCGGCAGCCACCTTCTGAATGATGGCCTTCTGCTGCTTCAGCTCGTAGAGGATACCGATGAGGGGCACCATGATTTCGGGCTTCGGGTCGAAGCCTTCCTTCTTCAGCTCGCAAGCAGCGCTGAGGATGGCGCGCGTCTGCATGGCGGTAATCTCGGGGAAGGTGATGCCCAGACGGCAGCCGCGATGACCCAGCATCGGGTTGTTCTCGGCGAGGCTCTCTACGCGGCGCTGGATGGTCTGCAGGTCCACACCCATCTCCTTGGCCATCGTCTGCTGGCCAGCCAAGTCGTGGGGTACGAACTCATGCAGAGGAGGATCGAGCAAGCGGATGTTCACGGGCAGTCCGTCCATAGCCTTGAGGATTCCCTTGAAGTCAGCCTTCTGGTAGGGGAGCAGCTTGGCCAGTGCCTTCTCGCGTCCCTCTGCCGAGTCGGCGAGGATCATCTGGCGCATGGCTATGATCTTCTGGTCGTCGAAGAACATGTGCTCGGTACGGGTCAGGCCGATACCCTTTGCACCGAAGGCGCGAGCCACTTCGGCATCGTGCGGTGTGTCGGCATTCGTGCGCACCTGCAACTTGGTGTACTTGTCGCAGAGGTCCATCAGTTCCTTGAAGTCGCCGCTCAGTTCGGCTGCCTTCGTGGGCACCTCGCCGGCGTAAACCTGACCGGTGGTACCATTGATGGAGATGTAGTCGCCTTCCTTATATACAACGCCGTCGATCTCTACGGTCTTGGCCTTGTAGTCCACGTTCAGGCTGCCTACGCCGCTGACGCAGCACTTGCCCATACCGCGAGCCACTACGGCTGCGTGGCTGGTCATACCGCCGCGAGCGGTGAGGATACCTTCGGCAGCACTCATGCCGGCGAGGTCCTCGGGGCTGGTCTCGATGCGGACGAGAACCACCTTGTGTCCGTCGGCGTGCCAAGCCTGTGCGTCGTCGGCGTGGAACACAATCTGGCCGCAGCCTGCGCCGGGAGATGCGGGCAGACCCTGTGCGATGACCTTGGCGGTGGAGAGTGCCTTCTTGTCGAAGACGGGGTGCAGCAGCTCGTCGAGCTTCTGCGGTTCGCAACGCATGATGGCGGTCTTCTCGTCGATCTTGCCTTCGTGGAGCAGGTCGATAGCAATCTTCACCATGGCAGCGCCGGTGCGCTTACCGTTACGTGTCTGGAGGAACCAGAGTTTGCCCTCCTGCACGGTGAACTCCATGTCCTGCATGTCGCGATAATGCTCCTCGAGCTTATTCTGGATGGCGTCGAGCTCTGCGTAAATGGCGGGCATGGCTTCCTCCATCGAGGGATACTTGGCCACGCGCTCCTCCTCGCTGATGCCGGCACGCTCTGCCCAGCGCTGACTGCCGATCTTGGTGATCTGCTGCGGTGTGCGGATACCTGCCACCACGTCTTCGCCCTGTGCATTTACGAGGTACTCGCCGTTGAAGAGGTTCTCGCCGTTGGCAGCATCGCGGCTGAAGCAAACGCCCGTAGCGCTGGTGTCGCCCATGTTGCCGAATACCATTGCCATTACGCTGACGGCCGTACCCCATTCGTCGGGTATGCCTTCCATCTTGCGGTAGAGGATGGCGCGCTCGTTCATCCAGCTGCGGAACACGGCGCAGATGGCTCCCCAGAGCTGCTCAATCGGGTCGTTGGGGAAGTCCTTGCCGGTGCGCTCCTTGATGGCCTTCTTGAAGCGGGCCACGAGGTCCTTCAGTTCCTCGACGCTGAGGTCCTTGTCGAGCTTCACGCCACGGATGGCCTTCACCTGCTCGATGATTTCCTCGAACGGGTCGATATCGGTCTTGTTGGCGGGTTTCAGCTCGAGCACCACGTCGCCGTACATCTGCACGAAGCGGCGGTAGCTGTCGTATACGAAGTGTGGGTTGCCGGTCTTCTTCACCATACCCTCGGCCACCTCGTCGTTCAGTCCCAGGTTCAGGATGGTGTCCATCATGCCGGGCATCGAAGCGCGAGCACCCGAGCGCACGCTGACGAGCAGCGGATTCTGTGCGTCGCCGAACTTCGAGTTCATCAGGGTCTCGATGTGCTTCACGGCGACCATTACGTCGTCGTTCAGCAGTGCCATGATCTTCTCCTGTCCCACCTCGTAGTATTCGTTGCAGACATCGGTGGTGATGGTGAAGCCCGGGGGTACGGGAACGCCAATGAGGTTCATTTCGGCCAGGTTGGCACCCTTGCCGCCCAGCTCTTCACGCATTTTTGCATTACCTTCGGCCTTTCCGTTGCCGAACAAGTAAACTCTTTTTTGACTCATAGTTTTTACTGTATGTTTATGAAAATTGGTTTGTCTATTGTCCTTATCAAATATGCAAAAGTAAAGCGATATTTTCTTTTAAGCAAGGAAATCCTTCGTTTTTTCTTTTAAAATGCGTACTTTTGCATAAAACTTAGCCGAATCGATAGGAAAGATGAGCAGAAAGAAGAAGGAATTGCCCCTGTTTGAGGCAGTAGAGATCACAGATGTGGCGGCCGAGGGAAAGGCCCTTGTGAGGATCGACGACCTGGTGGTATTCGTGCCCTTCGTCGTGCCCGGCGATGTGGTGGACTTGCAGCTGACGCGCAAGAAGCATCACTATGCCGAGGCGGTGGCGGTGAAGTTTCATCGCTACAGCGCGCAGCGGACCGAGCCCTTCTGTCCTCATTTCGGAGTGTGCGGCGGCTGCAAGTGGCAGTGCCTGCCCTACGGCGAGCAACTGCGGTGGAAGCAGAAGCAGGTGATGGATGCTCTCGAACGTATCGCCAAGGTGGAGCTGCCGCCCTGCCGTCCTATCCTCGGTTCGCAGAAGACGCAAGCCTACCGCAACAAACTGGAGTTCGGGTGTGCCAACCGGCGCTGGCTGACGGCCGAGGAGATCGCGTCGGGCGCACAATTCGACCACCCCGGCGCCATCGGCTACCATGCCGGCGGTTCGTGGGACAAGGTGCTGCCCATCGAAAACTGCGGACTGATGGACGAAGTGAACAACCGCCTGCGCAACGGCATCCGCGACTATGCCTACACCCACGGACTTACCTTCTACGACGCCCGCGAGCATTTCGGCTTGCTGCGCGGCCTGATGATACGTCTGAGCAACACCGGCGAGCTCATGCTGCTCGTCCAGTTCTGCATCGGCAGCGACGAGGAAAGGCGTCAGGCCGAGGCGCTCCTGCAGTGGGTGCACGAAACGTTTCCCGAGGTGTCGAGCCTGCTGTGGGTGAACAACCAGAAGTACAACGATACGTTTGCCGACCTGCCCGTCGAGTGTTTTGCAGGCACCGACCATATCTTCCTCGAAATGGAAGGGCTGCGCTTCAAGGTCGGGCCGAAGAGCTTCTATCAGACCAACACCGAGCAGGCCTATATATTATATAAGGTCGCGCGCGAGTTTGCCTTCGGAGGGGAGAGCGATGCGCCGGACGCGAAGGCCGGAACAGGCACTTCCGACGCTGGCTCAGGCACAGACTCGCCGCTCCCGCTGGTCTATGACCTCTACACCGGCACCGGCACCATCGCCAACTTCGTGGCCCGCCAGGCCCGTCAGGTCATTGGCATCGAATATGTGCCCGAGGCCATCGAGGATGCGAAGGTCAACTCGCAGCTCAACGGCATCGAAAACACGAAGTTCTATGCCGGCGACATGAAAGACGTCCTCAGTCGCGACTTCATCGAGCGGCACGGACGGCCCGATGTCATCATCACCGATCCGCCCCGCGCCGGCATGCATGCCTCGGTGGTCGATGCCATACTGTTTGCTGCGCCGCGGCGCATCGTCTACGTCAGCTGCAATCCTGCCACTCAGGCCCGCGACCTGCAGCTGCTCGATGCGCAGTACAGAGTGGTGCGCATCCAGCCCGTCGATATGTTCCCCCACACTCAGCATGTCGAGAATGTCGTGCTGCTCGAGCGTCGATGAGGCGCACTTTTTGTTTACACTTTGCCTCGCACAGTTTGCGACTTGCGCAAGCAGAGGCCGGAACTGCACGTTGTATTGGCCTTTACTACCTGTAGTAAACCCTCCCGCGACACGCTGTTTTCGTCGCCAGAATGCTTCAGAATCGTTTATTCCCGGCCAA
>JAILBW010000196.1 GCA_024680695.1 Bacteroidaceae bacterium | reverse complement strand
TTGGTTGAGTTGGTCGGCATCACTTACGAGGTAGTAGCCGTCCACAATCTGGAGTCCGGCGGGAGCTGCAAAGGTGGGATATTCACCCTCGCCCATACCGCAGGTCCATACCTGGCTGTCCCATGCCACAACTTCCTGCTGAAGTCTGGCAAAGTTGGTGCCGTCGTAGTAGAACACTCTTACCAGATTGTCGCCGTCTTCGCGTACGGGACCGAAGTTATTCTCTGTGTTGTTCCATACAATGATGTGCTTGTACGAACCCTCGGGCGTAGCGTCCTGGAAGCCGCCGCCGATGATGCCGCCGCCTTTGTTGATGCTGCCAGCTGCATATACCTGCACCATATCCACCTGTCCGCGTACGCGGCCGATGATGCCGCCAGTGAGGTCGGTCGAGCCGTTCACCTCCACGTTGGTGTAGCAGTTGTAGAAGTGGCTTTCGCCTGCAACATTGCCGAACATGCCACCGCAGTAGCCGCTGGCAGTCACCTTACCTGTCACCCATACATTCTCGACGTAGCAGGGCTGCCCATTGAACTGGCTGTGATTCAGATAGCCAGCGATGATGCCCGTGCCGCCGGTACTTGTGATGTCGGCATTCTCCACGCCAAGGTTGCGCACGTTACCGCAAAGCACGCCGAAGATGCCAGGGTAGTCATACGCTCCGGGCATGTTGTTGGTGAGGTTGCGGATGACGTGGTTTTTTCCGTCGAAATCAAAGAATGGATAATCCCCGCCATTGTTGAAGAGGGGTTTCCAGTCTGTCACGCCACTCATATCCAGGTCGGCCTCCAGAACAATATAGTTCATCTGGCCCGACTTCAGATAGCTGGCTAGTGAGCAGAATTGCTGCACTGTTTCAATGCGGAAAGGATTGTCCTTGCTGCCGTCATAGGCAGAAAGATCCTGAGCCGTTGCAAACTGTGTTGCACCGATTACCGCCATCAAGAAAAGAGAAATCAGTTTCTTTTTCATAAATAGTGATTTAGTTAAATTGATGTTAGGTTAATATGTTGTAAAACAAAGAATATCCCTGCACTTTTGTCATTATACACCGCAAATATATGTATTTCCATTGCATTCGCCAAGTGTTTCGCCAGTTATTTTTATTTTTGACACATTTTTTTCTGCTTTCGGTGCTGTGTAATGGCAAAAAATGATGTCATGCGTCGAGCCGGGCACGGAGTTTTTCGAGCATGTCGGCCGTCATGCGAGGCAAGTCGTATTCGTGCTGCCATCCCCATTCGTTGCGGGCGCAACTGTCGTCCATGACGTCGGGCCACGATTCGGCAATTGCTTGTTTCAGAGGGTCTACGTCGTACACCATCTTGAACGTAGGCACATGTTTACGTATCTCCTCGCGCAGCATTTCGGGATCGAAACTCATGGCCGCAACGTTGAAGCCGTTATGGTGGGTGAGCCGCGACGGGTCGGCCTCCATCAGTTCGATGGCAGCCCGCAGTGCGTCGGGCATGTACATCATGTCCATGCGTGTGCCCGCCTTGATGGGGCATACGAACGTCTCGCCGCGCACGGCTGAGTAGTAGATGTCCACGGCATAATCGGTGGTGCCGCCGCCAGGAGGGGTCACGTAGGAAATGATGCCAGGGAATCGCACCGAGCGCGTATCGACGCCATACTTGTGGTGGAACCACTCGGAGAGCAGTTCGGTGGTTACCTTTGATACGCCGTAGATGGTGCGCGGGCGCTGGATGGTGTCCTGTGGCGTGTGGTCGTGGGGAGTCTCCAGTCCGAAAGAACCTATCGAACTGGGGGTGAATACGGCGCATCCCCTGTCGTGTGCCACTTCGAGGATGTTCCATAGGCCGTCGATGCCCACACGCCAAGCCAGGCGGGGCTTCGACTCGGCCACCACGGAGAGTAGCGCAGCCAGATTGTAAATCGTGTCGATACGGTGTTGTGCAACGGCTTCGGCGATGGTCTTACCGTCTGTTACGTCAACAATTGCCAAAGGTCCGCTCTCAGCCAATTCGCCTTTCGGCTCACAGCCGGGGATGTAGCCAGCAACGACATTCGTATTACCATACCGCGCTCTCAGCGCCATTGTAAGCTCGGACCCTATCTGTCCCGTCGAGCCGACCACCAAAACATTCTTCATCGTTTGTCTATTTTAGTTTTTTAGCTTTTGTTCCACAAAAATACAGAATAATTCTTAATATTTGATGTGACTTCCCTTTATTTTTTGCTGTTTGGACAAAATAATTATTCATTTTGCATCGTCTCGGCACAAAAAGTATAGAAGTCGTTTTGTCCTTCTGTCAACTTTCTGTATTTTTGTACTCGTAAACCTTAAATATTATATAATATGTACGGAAAGATGAAAGATTATCTCTGCCAAACGCTGGCCGAGATTCGTGATGCAGGACTTTACAAGGAAGAACGCTTGATAGAGAGCCCGCAGCATTCGGCTATTCAGGTAGCCGGTAAGGAAGTGCTTAACTTTTGTGCCAACAACTATCTCGGACTCTCCGACCATCCGCGCCTTATCGAGGCATCCAAGCGAATGATGGACCGTCGTGGGTTCGGCATGTCGAGCGTGCGTTTCATCTGCGGCACGCAGGATATCCACAAGGAACTCGAAGCGGCGATCTCCGACTATTTCCGGACTGAAGATACCATACTCTATGCCGCTTGCTTCGACGCCAACGGTGGGGTCTTCGAACCGCTCTTCACCGAGGAGGATGCCATCATCAGCGATGCCTTGAACCATGCTTCGATTATCGACGGAGTACGCCTGTGCAAGGCAAAGCGTTACCGCTATGCTAATGCCGACATGGCCGAACTGGAGAAATGCCTTCAGGAGGCTCAGGCTCAGCGTTTCCGTATCATCGTGACGGACGGCGTATTCTCGATGGACGGCAATGTGGCTCCGGTGGATAAGATTTGTGACCTGGCCGAGAAGTACGACGCACTGGTCATGGTCGACGAGAGCCATTCGGCCGGCGTAGTGGGAAAGACGGGCCACGGAGTGAGTGAGTTCTTCCAGACCTACGGACGAGTCGATATCTATACCGGCACGCTGGGCAAGGCTTTTGGCGGTGCAATGGGCGGATTTACCACAGGCCGACGCGAGATTATCGACATGCTGCGTCAGCGCTCGCGTCCCTATCTGTTCTCCAACTCGCTTGCTCCCTCCATCATCGGCGCTTCGCTCGAGGTGTTCAAGATGCTGAAGGAGTCGGACGAGATTCACGACCGTCTGGTGGAGAATGTCGAATACTTCCGCGCGAAGATGATGGGTGCCGGCTTCGACATCAAACCCACGCAGAGCGCCATCTGCGCCGTCATGCTTTACGATGCCAAGTTGTCCCAGGTCTATGCAGCCCGACTGCAGGACGAAGGCATCTACGTCACCGGCTTCTATTATCCCGTCGTGCCGAAGGGACAGGCGCGTATCCGCGTCCAGATATCTGCCGGCCACAATCGCGAGCAACTCGACCGTTGCATCGAGGCCTTCATCAAGGTGGGCCGCGAGTTGGGTGTACTCAAGTAAATACGGCAGGGAGTGTGGAGTCGGGAGTTAGGATTAGTTGCCCCTAACTCCCGACTCTGCATTCCTATCTGCTTCGCCACAGGGTTTACCCTCAATGTGGTTACACATCCGGATGTTGAGTGAAGGCGGATTCTAATGATTAGCTTGACATAGAGAGTCAGGAAAGTAAGGCGCAAAAAGAAAAATTTCGCTCAAAAATTGCGATATAGCCTACATGCCTACATAAAATCTCTTGAAACCCGCATGTATAAAGGGATTGCGGCGAATCCAAGCCTACATAAAGCCTACATAAGCCTACATAAAACCTACATTCGGACTCCCTCCCCATTTATGTATGAAGTATGTAGGCATCATGTAGGCATCATGTAGGCATCATGTAGGCTTTATGTAGGCTTTATGTAGGCTTGAAATTTTGCAAGCTTTTGTACTACAGAAATTTACAGGCAATTTATGTAGGCATGTAGGCTGTTTGGCAATTTTCAAAAAAAATTTTCGTCAAAATAGGCCAGACGTGTCCACGAAACTTGCGCAAGCGGACCCTCATACTACAGCAAGTAGAGCCTCATACTACAGCAAGCAGGAGACGTTGCGACGGCAAGCAGATGATTTGTTGCAACCTAAATTGACGCAGAACCATTTTCTCATTTTTTTGCAGCGGAACCTACATCCATGCGGTATAATCAATTGAATGATTGATCGCAACATGTATGTAGGCTTTGGTGTAAGCAAAGCAAAAGGTGTAGGCAAAGAGGCATAACTGGACAGGCGGCTACTACAACCTCATCTGTAAGGTCGAAGGGCTGAAGAACTGACGTATGCGGAAACACTTGTGAAGTGGAATGATGGGACTAACGGACACGAAAAGAGGTGAACACCTTTGACTGGTGTTCACCTCCTACTCGATTATGCCCTCGAAAGGGTAGTGGGGCGTTTGTTCTCTTTGCGATTACTTGTTGTCGCGCTCTATCCAGGCAATGGTCTGTCCTTTCAGCACTTTCTGACCCTGCTTTGCCGATAAGTCGACCAGTCTGCCACCTAAGCCGGCGGGGATGGGACGAATCTCATTCCAAGGCATCTGAATGTAGCAGAAGATGTCTCCCTCCTTGTATTGCTGTCCGATGAACGGTTCGATGCAGCGGGTGACGCCGCTGTCACCGGTGATTTCGAAGAAGAGCTGTCCATTTTCGGGAGCCACGATGGCGTCGGCCTTTGCGTGCTTGAACTCGGCAATCTGCTCGGGTGTGAGCTTCGGGCCGCCTGCCGCCTGCAACTTGGCAATCTTCGCTTTCTCCAAGTCGGCCAGGAAGTTCTTCTTTGCCTGTCCACTCTTGTAGTTGCGATACTGCTCGGGATGCATGGCAAGTTCGTAGAGTTCCTCGTCGTCTTGTCCGCGTTCCCATCCTTTCTCCTCCATCTCCTTGATGAAGTCGGGAAGTGCGTTGGGCAGCAGGGTGTGCGGGTCGGCATCGGTGAACTCGCGGCCTTGCTTCTTGGCCAGTTCTACGAGTTCGGGGGCGATGGTGCCAGGAATCTTGCCACTCTTGCCGAGAATCATTCCCCACATGGCATCGTCCATCATCACGAAGCGACCCTTGCCTTGAGCTATGGTGAGCAGGTTCATCAGTGCGATGTTCTTGACGTACTGCGAGAAAGGAGTCACCAGTGGAGGATAGCCCACACGCGGCCAAACGTAGGCCACCTCGTCGAAGAGCTTCACGAGAATGTCGTCGGTGGACAGTTCGGGCTCGCCCTTCTCTTTGAGCGTCTTGTTGATTACGCCGTGGATGCCTGCGAGGTCGGACATCATCGAGCCCATCATGCCGCCGGGCAGTCCGCAGCCGAGGAGCAGCGAGGACATCAACTTGTTGCCTGGGTTGATGAAATAGCCCAGCCAGTCGTCGATGAATTCCTGCGTAAGCGCACGGGCGCGCATGTATGCGTTCATATTTATCTCCTTCACCTCGAAGCCCTCGTTCTTCAACATTGACTGCACGCTGATGATGTCGGGATGTACCTTGCCCCACGACAAGGGTTCGATGGCTGTGTCGATGACGTCGGCTCCGTTGTTGCACACTTCGAGGATGCTGGCCATCGAGAGGCCTGGGCCGCTATGTCCGTGATACTGTATGATGATGTCGGGGTGATTTGTCTTGATGGCTTTCGTCAGTGCGCCCAGCAGGGCAGGCTGTCCGATGCCGGCCATGTCCTTGAGACAAATTTCCTCAGCTCCGGCGGCAATTACTTGGTCGGCAATTTCGCTGTAGTATTCCACGGTGTGGACCGGCGAGGTGGTGATGCAGAGAGTGGCCTGTGGGGTCATGCCTGCGGCCTTGGCCCACTTTACCGAGGGAATGATGTTGCGTACGTCGTTGAGGCCGCAGAAGATGCGGGGGATATCCACGCCCTGAGCGTGCTTTACCTTGTACTGCAGTTCGCGCACATCATCGGGAACGGGATACATGCGCAGTGCGTTGAGTCCGCGGTCGAGCATGTGTGTCTTGATGCCAACTTCATTGAAGGGCTTGCAGAAGGCACGCACAGCTGCGTTGGGGTTCTCGCCTGCAAGCAGGTTCACTTGCTCAAATGCACCTCCGTTGGTCTCCACACGGTCGAAGACACCCATGTCGATGATTGCGGGAGCGATGCGTTCCAATTGGTCTTTGCGGGGCTGGAACTTACCCGAGCTCTGCCACATGTCGCGATACACGAGGCTAAACCTAATTTTTTTCTTCATGTCGTATATGGTTCTGTAATTCTTTCACCTGGTTGCTGACGCGCTTTGGCGGCGCACTCTCTCCTCTCCGGTGTTTTGTCGTTCGCGGCGCAATGTCGTCATCTCACCCTGCAAAGTTACAAATATTTCTTTTACGTTGTACCAATTATGTTCATTTTCTTACGTTTTGGTGACACTTTCCTGCCTTTTCTTTGCATATTGTCTGTGCTTTTGATGCGGCTGTATTCGCAAGTTGTGCACTGTGACACTATGTATGACCAAGCTGAAGTCTGTGATTCTCAACTCGCTCCGGTGGCATATCTTCGTGTGCTGTCCAGCATTCTCTGTGTCGATGAGCGAACCTCCCAGCCTGGGCTCGCCGCGTATAATCATTCATTACGATGCTCTCTTTATGCTATTGTTATATGTGGATCAGAAGTCGAGCCGGTAGAACAGATTGGGCAGCGAGATGCCCACCTTGTCGGTCTTCACCGTGCGGGTGCTCAGGTCGAAGCGCTGCGCAAAGGGTGTCTCGTTCATCAGTATGTTGACACCCTCGAAGGCGATGGTGTGGCTCCGCTTGCGCTTGTTTATCTTGTAGCTCACGGTCAGGTCCACCGTGTGCTCGGGCTTGTATTGCTTGCTCATGGCCTTGTCTTGCTGGAAGATTTCTGCCTCGGGTATCTGTCCGGCATCCAGCAGGGCGTTCATGGCCGTGAGGTCTATCGGCGTGTAGCGCAGCCCGCCCTGCAGGGCGTACTTCACACTGACGTTGAACACGTTCTGCCTGCGGCTGCCCACCATCCATTCCTTGCCGGCGAGGAACTTGGCCGTATAGCGTCGGTCGTAGAGCTGCGAGCGCCACACCTTGTCCTGGGCACGATATTCCGATTTGAAGAGCGAGGCGTTCACCTGGCCGAAGAATCCGTGGCTCATGTAATGCTCCAGAGTGATGTCGGCCCCGTAGTTGCGGGTGTTGCCGTCGTTCACCATCGCTTCGTCAAAGTAGTTCAGGAAGCGGTTCACGGAGCAGAAGGTGGAGCCGCCGATGCCCACCGGCGTGTCGAAACCATACTGCCAGAAGGCGCTGAGGCGCAGGTTGAGGTTGTCGCTGAAGCGATACATGTAGGAGGCCAGGAGGTGATGTGCCTTGGTGAGACCGAGGTCCTTGTTCAGGCGCCGCCCGCCTTCCTCATAGAAATAGGCATCCAGACGTTCGATCATTGAGTGAAGTCCATAGCCCAGACCGAAAGAGTTCCGTCTGTCGGGCTCCCATTTCATGCTGGCACGAGGCTCCACGCTGAAGTCGTCGGAGAATGCGAAATAGCTGCCTGCCAGACCGAGGTTCATGGTAAGACGGGCTGTGGGCTTGATGACGTTCTGCCAGAACAGGCTGCCCAGCCCGGTGTTGCCCTTGGCCTTTACCCAGTCGGTAAATGGGGCGGGGGAATATACATAGTCGGTGGAGCTGTAGCCCAGGTTGAAGAAGCGCTGCGAGTATTCCGCTCCGAACTGCATCAGCCATTTGGCCGACATCTGGGCCGATAGCTCGGTGTTCAGCAGCAGGCGGTCTTCGTTCATCCGTTGGTGGCTGTAGGGGACCACGGACTTGGGCTCCGTGTAGGCAATGGGCGTTGTGAGCACGTCGCTGGCGTTGCGGCGCAGGCTCCAGTAGTCGTTGTCCACCGTGATGTGCTGGGCATTGTAGGCCATCGTGGTGCGCCACGTCCAGCGGTCGGCAAAGTGTATCTTGTGCGATGCACCGCCCAGCAGGCCCCAGAGGTGTCCTTTCTGGCGCACAGCGTCATAGATGGTGTGGATGTCCTCGATGTCGAGTTCCTTGTCCTCCGCTCCGTCAATGAACCCAAGGGCAAAGACCGAGAAGGTGCCTGCTTTGCGCGTGGACATGTTCAGCTTGAGGGAGAAGTCGTGGAAGTCAAACTGGGTGTCGTAATCGATGATGCCCAGCTTGTCGGCCAACGAAGTGAAGCCGTAGCGATAGTTAAGTATATAGCTGGAGCGACCGTTCTTTGACAGGGGACCCTCGCTGGTGAGTTCCTCCGATGCAGTACCTACCTGAAGGATGTTCTCTATCTTCTGATTGTTGCCGGGACGCATGTTCACGTCGAAGACACCGCTGAGCGAGTTCGAGTAGTTGGCATTGAACGTCGAGGTGAAGAAGTCCGAGTTGCCAATGACATTGGCGTTCAGGGCGCTCACCATGCCGAATCCTGCTTCGTAGAAATCATTGTAGTGGTTGGGCGTGAACACCTCGATACCCTCGATGCGGTACTTCATCATCTGGGGCGCATTGCCATTTACCGACACGCCGTTGCCGTTCGAGCTGGCCGATATCCCGGCATAGGCTGAGACGAGACGGGCGGGGTCGTTGGCTCCGCCGGCGAATCGCGTGGCCTCCTCCATCGAGAGCATCACGCCGCCCACCAGTGCTGTGGGGTTCACCGTGGACTCCTTGTTCACACGCGGCTTTACTGTCACTTCGCTCAGCTGCTGGCTATTCTCGTGCAGGGCAATATCAATGATGCTCTCCTTGGCACCTACAATCAGCTGCTCCTTCAGCACGCCTGGTTCATAACCGATGTATGATACCTCGACGGTGTAGCGCCCGGGCTGTTTCATCTCGATGCGGTAGTTGCCGTCCATGTCGGTGATGGCCCCGGTGTTGGGCAGCTCGGCAATCTTCACTGTGGCTCCGATAAGTGGTTCGCCGCTGATGGCATCCTTCACGGTGCCGCGTAGTGTCTGGGCGAACACACTGCTGCTGCCGATGGCCCACAGAGCTATCAGCAGCCAGGTTTTTGTCTGTTTCATATTTAATTGTTAAATGATGACGGCGGTGCCGCTTGCTGCCACCATAAGCATCGAATTGGTGGATCCGATGGCCTCGCTGGTGACAACATCAAGATACTGCTGGATGGGCCGTCCCTCAATAGTAGGTGTAGTGGTTTGAAGCATGATGAAGGGTTTTATTGTTTTTGGGGTAGTGTGAGGCTGACGCCGACGGCATCACTCTGTGAGCCAGTTGGCGGATTCTCCTTGTCGATGCGGATGTCGAGGGATTCAATTCGTGGAAAACGTTCCAGCAGACGTTCTCCTATGCGGAGAGCTACGCTTTCCAGCAGGCGTGCAGCAGTTTGCATCTCCTGGCGCACGGTGTCGATGACGTCGGCATAGCTGATGGTTCCCGAGAGGTCGTCGTGACGAATGGCTTTTTCGTCAGCCTCAATTCGAAGCAGCAGGCTGACATAGAAGTCGGCGCCGACCACCTGTTCCTGCGGCAGTACGCCATGACGGGCGTAGATGCGCAGTCGGTCGATGTGAATGTCCAGCAACATGGGGATTGTTGTCTTGTAAACTTGCTCTTAGGCTTCTTCCTCGCCTGTCTTCTCGCCCGTATCGCCTGTCGAGCCTGGGATGTATTTCTTCAGCGCGCGCGCCACACCTGTCTTCCATGAGTTGATGCTGTCGCTGTCGAGCTGTAGCGAAGCCACGAGGTTGATGACGTTGTCCAGTGGCATGCGGTAGCGCAGGACTCCGCTGATGAGTTTTGCGTAGTTCCAGTATTCGGGATTGAACTTCTCGCTGAGGCCCTCGACGGTGGTCTTGTAACCTCGTTTGTTCTCGAATTGGAAGTCGTAGCGCTTCCGTCCGTCGCGGTCCACATGTTTGATGATGCGCCCTGTGGTTACGCTCTTTGGCAGCGAGATTCCCTCGTCGTCGTCCATCAGGCCTGTGAATATCTCGTAAGGACGGTTGTTCATCAATCCCACGAAGGCCACCCATTTCTCTTTCTGGTTCTGAAAGCGTACTACGTCGCATTCGAGCACTTCGGGACGTGTCTCGATCATGGGCATGATGGAACCCGTCAGGTCGCTGTCCTTGAGGAAGCCTTGCTGATAGAGCACATTGAGCAGATTTTGCGACATCGCCTCGTTGTCTTTCTTGTTGTAGCGTATATCGGCAAACACCTGTGCCAATGTCTGTTTTTCGTTTATCTCAACGAAATGGCGGTTCTCCTCAAGTGCTTCCTTGGGCGTGTAGAAGGTGTCGATGCGCTCGGGCGTATAGGCTTGGTATGTCTCTGTGTGGACGAAGGCCTCCAACGGCAGACGGTCGGTGGGGTAAGGTGTTTCGTCGGGCCAGCCCAGGGTGAGTGTGGCCACTGGAAATACGAGCTGTGGCAACTGGAGCGCTTCGATGATGAGTTGTGGCATATATATGGTGGTGCCCAGAAAGCACAGCCCCAGTCCGATTTCCTCGGCCAGGCAGCAGAAAGTCTGGCAGTAGAGTAGGGCATCGGTGGCTGCATTCATGAAGCTAAGCATGTTGTCGTAGCCAGGTACGGCATCGCGCTGGAGGCACCAGTCGGAGGTGCGGCGAAAGTCGGCGCAAATGGTGAGCACCACGGGAGCTTCGACCACCATCGGCTGATTGAAGTGGGCGGGTGCGAGACGTTGTTTCATGGCTTCGTCGCGCGTGACCACGACACTGTACAATTGCAGGTTGCCCATTGTCTGGGTGCGAGCGGCATCGGACAACAGACGATTCAGCAACTCGTCTGTGACGGGCTGCTGTGTGTACTTGCGCACACTTCTACGTGTCTTGAGGTTCATTTCCTGTGCTTCAGCTTGTTTTCCAGTTCTTCCACGCTTTTCCTGAATTCCTTGTCAATATTCAGGAGATTCTCTATGGTCTTCACGCTGTGGATTACGGTAGCATGGTTGCGGTTGCCGACAAGTGTGCCTATCTTGCTCGTGGTAAGCTTTGTAAGCTGCTGTGCGAAATACATGCTCAGCTGTCTTGCCTGCACGATTTTTGCCTTGCGGCTTTTGCCATAGACGTCCTCCTGTCTTACGTGGCAGTGTTCGCAGGTGCATTCGACAATCTGCTCCATCGTGAGCGCCTTCTTCTCCGTGCGGACGCTGTGTCTTATCACCCTTTTGGCCAGTTCCATGTCCACGTCGCGGTTGTAGACAACCGAGTAGGCCAGGAGGCAGTGGATGACGCCTTCGAGTTCGCGTACGCTATCCGAGACGTTCATCGAGATGTAGTCGATGACATCCTGGGGGATGTTCAGACCGTCGCGACGTATCATGCTCACGAGAATGTCGTGGCGCAGCTGCTCCTCGGGGCGTTCGAGTTCGGCCAGAAGGCCGCACTTGAAGCGTGTGATGAGTCGATCCTCCATGCCTTGCAGAGCCACGGGCGGACGGTCGCTGGTCAGGATGATCTGCTTGCCATTCTGTCGCAGGTGGTTGAAGATGTGGAAGAATGCGTACTGTGTCTTCGCCTTCGTTTCGCCCATGAGCTCCTGAACGTCGTCCATGATGAGTACGTCGATGCTCTGGTAGAAGTGCATGAAGTCGTTGAACGTATTGCGACGCACCGAGTCGGTGTATTGCACCTGGAATAGGTTGGCACTCAGGTAGAGGACGCGCTTCTGCGGATGCAGTTCCTTGACGCGCGTGCCGATGGCATTCACCAGGTGGGTCTTGCCCACGCCGCTGGGGCCGAAGATGAACAGGGGGTTGAATGCTTGCTGGTTGGGGTCTTCGGCAATGGCCTGTCCCACGCTGCGGGGCAGTTTGTTGCTGAGTCCCTCTATAAAGTTGCTGAAGTTTTGTTTCGTGTTGAGTTGCGAGTCCAGATCCTGAGCGGTTCCCACGGCCTGCAGGGTGCTGGGAGCCTGGTTGGCGGGTTTCGACGTGGCCTGCCGTGTTTCGGCGTTGGTGTTGTCGCTCTCCATGTGGACGGTCTCGTCGCTGGCCACATTGACATCGTAGAACAGGCGTGTCTCGGAACCGAAGATGCGGATGATGGCCGGACGCCACAGTCGGCTGAACTTCTCCTCCAGATATTCATGGAAGTACTGTGACGGTACATAGACCGTCAGTTCCTTCGTCTGCACATCGAACGACTTGAACTGCAGCGGTGAGAACCATGTCTCGAACTGCTGCTCGTTCACGTTGTTGCGGATGATGTCCAGGCAACGTTTCCACATTATTTGTGGGCTCTCTGCCATTCTTGTTCTACTTATATATTATATGTACTTTGTCGGGATGCTGTTAAAAAGTCCCGTTTTTGCAGTGCAAAGGTATGGAGTTTCTTCGAAACTGCAAAATCTTTTCTTTTTGTTATTTTCGGCTCGAAGGGGCGCAGAATGCAGCTCAAACGTTTGAAATACAAAATGTAATCATTCGTTCGATTTGTAGGTGAATAACAATCCGCTTTGTTGTGTGCAGTTTCTTGTATCTCAGTGCATTGTATTATGCGGTGAGAGATGAGCTCCCTGCTTCTTCTCGGTTTCTTAACTTGCCCAAAATAATGTCCTTATGGCATGCATCTGTAACAAAGAATTCAACGCATCTTCAATTTGGACAAAGTTTTAATAGAGACACTCTGCTACTTCTTTCCGAACACGGAGAAGTGGACGTAGCGTTTTGGATTTGCCTTGAGGTCTGTGACGAGGCTGTCAGCACTCTGAATCGTGTGATTTAGGTTGTTGTAGAGTGCAGGATCGTTCATCATTCGACCGAGTGTGCCGTTGGGATCTTGGGCCTGTGCAATCATCTGGCGCAGCGCTCCCACGGCGGTATTCACGCTGTCGAGTGTGGTTTGCAGTTGCAGTTGGTCGAGGTGGTTGGCCAGTGTGGCCACATTTTCGCCGGCTTGGGTGAAGGTGGTGGTCATCTGCGGCACGTCTTTCTTGAGCAACTGGTTCAGCTGTGCGCTGCTCTGGTTCAGGTGGTGGGTGACTTGTTCGGTATTCTTCAGTATGGCCTGAATGCTGGAGTCTCCCACGAGGCGGTTCAGCGAGGCCAACAGTGTATCCACTCGGGCGACGGTCTGTTCTATCTGCGGCATCATCTCGGCGGCTCTTGAGAGCAGTCCGTTGGCATCCGAGCCTTGAATGGTGTCACCGGGATGGTAGGCGTCGGTGAGATTGGTCGTCAGCAACAGGTTGAGCGTACACCCACCCAGCACGGCTTCGTCCAAGCGTGCGCTGCTGCCCCTGGGAATGCGCAGTCCGCGGTCTACGCTGATGGCCACCAGCACCTGTCCTGGATGGTCGTAGTCGTAGAGCACATTGCTCACCCGTCCCACGTTGTATCCGTCGGCATAGACGGTGCTGTTCTTGCTCAGCGCCTTGGCGTTGCTGAAGCGGATGTAGTAGGTTTGCTGCGTGGTGAATAGCTTGGCACCCTTGAGGAAGTTGATGCCCAGGAAGAGAATCACCAGGGCGACGGCGCCCGTGAGTCCTATCTTTGCTTCTTTTTTCATAGTCATTCAGTTTTCGACGAGTTACTTCGTCTTCTTGTATTGCACGAAACCGTTGTAGATGCTCTTGGCCAGTGCCGCGCGTCCGGCAGTCGAGCAGAGGTATTGCTCCTCGGTGGGATTGTTGATGTAGCCCAGTTCGACCAGCGCACTTGGCATGCTTGTAGCGCGCAGCACGAGAAAACCGGCTTGGAATACGCCCTTGTCCACCCGTTTGGCCGTTGTGCGCATTTGCTGCTGGATGAGTCGGGCCAGACGGACACTCTTCTCCATGTTCTGGTCCTGCATCAGCTCGAAGATGATGTAGCTCTCGCTGCTCTTTGGGTCGAAGCCTTCGTAGCGTTGCTCATAGTTGCTCTCCAGCGTGATGACGCTGTTCTCACGCTTGGCCACCTCCAGGTTGTCAGCTGCGCGGTGCATACCCAGGGTGTAGGTTTCTGCGCCCTGAGGCCCCACCTTGGCTGCCGTGCTGTTTACATGGATACTGATGAAGAGGTCTGCCTTGGCCTTGTTGGCGATGCGGGCGCGTTCGTCGAGTTCGACGAAGACATCCGTCTTGCGTGTATAAACCACTTTTACGTCAGAGCAGTTCTTCTCCACGAGGCGGCCCAGTTCGAGGGCCACGGCCAGATTGATGTCTTTTTCCTTGCTTTTGCGTCCCCGGGCACCAGGGTCCTTGCCACCATGCCCGGCATCGATCACCAGCGTGAAAGCCTGCATGCTCAGAGCGATGAGCATCGAGGCTATCATTAGTGCATATCTCTTCGTCATAGTTCCCTATCTAAGGCTTTTTCCACAAAATCCGTTGCAAAGTTACGGAAAAAAGCACAAAAACGAGAATCGAAATGCGATAAAAAGCAAAAGGCGGGGTGTAATAATTAAGAAGGTGCTCTTGTCGAGCCTGTTGCTGATGTTGTTCTGCACTTATTCCGCTTTCTCAGTAGGCTGCACTTTAGCATGACAGACACTACAGCAAGCAAGTGCAGGTACTACAGCAAGCAGGGGCAGATGCGACAGCAAGCAAGTGAAGGTACGACAGCAAGCAAGAGAAGATGTGACAGCAAGCTGGAGGTTATCGGGTGCATTCAGGGAGTTTCCAGGGAGTTTTCAGGGAGTCTCAAAACTGACTCCCTCCTCTCAACATACTCAATCATAGGTTGTTAACTGGCAAAAAAGGGAATCTCGCCCAAAAACACGAAAAAGACTGTTATCCGGCGAGATTCGTAATGCGGGAATGATCCGTTCTATCCGTTAAACTTTTATTCGTCTCCTCCCCTCAGTCTATCAGTTCTGCGCGGACACGGACTCGAGTGAAGTCCAAACGGGAGGACGCCGCTTTGCTGGCAGCATTGCGGTAGAAGATGCTGATGATGTTGCTCACCACGCCGCGGTCGTCCAGATCCTTGGCATGGAATGTCACCTTGATTTTCGCCTCCTTGCCGGGCTTCAATGCTTTCTTGGGCATTTTTATTTCGGCGCAGGGGCAACTGGTTTCTGCCGTCTCGAGGGTGAGGGGCTGTGTGCCCGTATTCTTTCCCACGAAGACCACCGTGCATTTATCGTTGCGGCTCACGCTGAGCGTACCTGCATCGAGCATCGTTTCATGAAAGGTGAGACGCGGCTGTGCTACAGCCGAGAGACTGTAGCACAGCATGATAAAGAGTATGTTACAAAATTGTTTCATTAACCATTGACTATTGACCATTGACCATCAAGCATCGTACATCATTTGATGTTGATCTTCTGGTCGCTGCTCGATTCGTAGTCTGACTCCCAGTCATCCATGTTATCCGTGATACGCAGAATCTCATTGTTTGGATTGGACATGTGAATATAATGGTCAGTTCCGTTTTTGTCGGTATAATAGAGCATCGCGTCGACTTCTATATCCTCGTCGCCGGGCGTCTCCATATTGTATGTTAGCAGGATATCGCTCTTTGTTATCTGCTGCTTTACAGGAAATTTCTTCTTCTCGAGTAGCGTCTCGCGTAAATCTCCTTTCTTGTGGTCGTAGTCATCATCGCGGAAATAGCCTTTCACCGAGAGTTCAACGCCCCACTCCTTCCAGTTGGTCTGCCTCTCGATGTTGAGCATCATGACGCGCATCTTTACGGTAAATTTCTCGTAGCCATCTTTGTCCTTGGAAAAGTTGTGTTGATAGAACCTTGAGAAGACGAGCGTCGGGTATTCGGCGTTCTCGCCTTTCATCTTGCAGATCACGTCATTAGTCTCGGTGACAAAACGATTGCCCTCCTTGTCGTCAAGATAGGGGCGGAAACTATAGTAACATCCGGGCTTGTAGTCGGCATCAATAATGGAGAACTCATAATACTTGCCATTCTCCCCCCTTAGATTCTGCGCCGAATAGGGCATGCCCACCCATTCGGAATCCTTGCCGTCCATTTCGCGGAAGAAGGCGCCCGTTATCTTGTATCCCTTCGTGCCGGAATACTGCAGCATATTCAGGTCGGCCACACGAAACCTCGCCTTTATTTCCGCCTGCGCATTCGACAAGCTACCTCCTCCTTCCAGGGTGAAGCTGCCGCTGGGACTGTCCATCTTGGGATAGAAAGGATATTTTTTAGGACCGAACAGCGAGATAGTCGCCAAATCAACATCAATGCTGCCCCATTCCTCGCCGCCTGGTGACTGGGCAAAGGCCTTAATCTTCGGATTAAGATAAAACTCGAATTTGCCGCCGTCTTCGAGAGTCATGGGTATTCTCTTCTGAAGCGTGTATTTCATGCCCACAGACGCACCGATGCCCAAGCCGAAGTTGCCTCCGGTAGTGGCAAAGCCGGCCAGCACCTCAATGCTGGCATCTGCGGTGAAGATACCCGAGAAATCCAGTTTGGTAACCTTCCACGAGTTGTTCTTCTTCTTGCTGGGCTCGTATGTCTTATCAATCAATTCACCGTCCTTGTATTCCACCACCTTGTGGGCTGTGCCCAGTTCCTTTGTCATCTCGAATTCTCCCACAAACTCGACCGTCAGTGTGACATTCGGACACACGCGGATAAAGAACTCGACAGGCAGGGGAACCGGTAGCGGCACATGAATCATGAAGTTCTTGGTCTTGAGCTTGCTCTTCCGCTTCTCGAGTGCATCATTGATTTTACCGTAAATTTTCTCCTGTGCTTTCTTGAGCGTGGCGGTCTCATTGGCATCGAACAGGCTTTTCTCCCATCCGATATTGACGAGCGCGGTGATTGAGGGACTTTCGTCATAGATATCCTTCACGTAGTCCTGTTTGTTCGACACCTTCTGGATATGGCGAACGGTGGTCTTCTCGTGGTAAGTCACCTCAATCTTGCCCTTCCATTTGCTATCGCTTTCGCTGATATTGAATAACTTCTTGATGCGGTTCGTGGTGATGGAGAAGATGGTAATGTCTTTTTTCTGTTCCTTTTCCGTACCATCACTTTCGTCCTTTGGTTTATAGTCCTTGTCACCCTCGTCACCTTTCTCCACCTCTTCAGGGTCATCCCACCACCAGCGGGTTTGCGGGAACGTGTCTTGCTGCTGGCGCAACAACATGCGTTCCTGTGCCTTGCGTGCCTGGATGCGGCGGTTTATCTCGGCCTTCTTGCGTGCCAGCACTTCGGCGCCCATGAGCGACCAGTCGGTAAAGACAGTGTCCGTATCGCCCCGTTCGTTCACGAGTCCCTGTTCCTCTGCATACTCGTAGGGGTTGTAGGCCATCTGCTGGTCGTAATCGATATATACATCGACATCCATCTGCTTGAAGACGACATCGTTCGGCATACGCGAAGTGACCATGCGATACATGCCGTTGACCTGCGTGAGGGTATCCACACGCGAACATAGACCGTGGCGCAGGTATTCGTTGCAACCCATCGATACGTAGGACCCCACGGGAATGAGCAGGCGCTGCGGAATGTTGTCGGTGAAGTAGAGGATGCTGTCGTCTTCCACTTTCACCAGATAGTTCAGCGCCTCTTGATGCAGCACGCGGGTGCTGTCGCCGTACTGAAAGGTGATATCGCCAAACTCGGTCTGGAGGGTATAAGGCTCATCGAATCCGACTTCCTCGACATTGACATCTTCCTTTCCCTCCTCGGGAATCTCGTCCATCATCAGCGTGCATCCGCCCATCAGGAACAACAGAAGCAGTGGTATAAAAGAAAAGCGTTTCATCGTTATAATTAATTCAATGGTTCAATGGTAAATGGTCAACGTTCAATGGTTCAATGGTCAATGGTTAATGGTCAATGGTTCATTATTCCTCCTTGTTCACCGGCGCATACTCCTTGAAGGTCAGTTCGAGTGGTTTGCTGGGTGTGCCGTGCGATTCGCCGTCGAAGCGTATCTTGAGCGAATTGGTGGTGGTCATCTGCAGCGTGCGGGGATTATAGCCGCGGAAGGTAATCTCTTCGGTGCCGGGATCGTCGCCCGACACATGAAACTCGTCGCTCCAGATGCGGAAGCGGTAGAGCGAGCGGTCGTCTTTCATAGGTTCGGCCAGCCCACGCACCTCATCGTCGCAGAAGGCACCGAATATCATTTTGCTTCCTGGGGCAAAGCCGTCCACGAGGATGTGGGCATAGACCACCATGTCGTTGGAAAACTCGCGTTTGCGTTCGAGAATATCATCCCAGCGCGATAGGACGATGACCGTACAGGTGTCGGCAAGGCCATGGCTCACAGAGACAGCGACCACCTGTGTTGTGCCTTCTTCAGCGGCAAAGATGGTGTCATTCTGCACACCCACCACCTGCTCGTCGAAACTCTTCATGTACATGGTGGTATTGCTCACCGTGTCGGGATAGATGTAGGGAGCCAGGAAGAACGTGTCGCCCTTCATCACATAGACCGTGTCGTAGTTGAACTGCATGCTGATAATCTGCTGTGTGATGGGGTCGAACTCCATGTCGATAAGACCACAGCCCGTCAGCATGCCTACGAGGCAGAAGCAAATTAGTTTGGATAGCCTATATTTCATATCCGCGTCTGTTTTTATTGTCATTTACCTATTCTCAAGGCGCATCGTTTTGGGCTGGGCGCAGGATAGTCACTTCGTTGGAGATGCGACTCTCGCGTCCGTCGTCGAAACGTATCTTGATGTAATACTGTTCAGTCTGTCCTGGCATCAGCATCGAGGAACGTCGCTCCTTCGTGTCGGACGGCACGGAGATGAGGAACTCGTAGTGTTCGTTGCGAGGTCCCTTGCGATAGATGCAGATATACCAGTCGCCCTCCACGGGCTTACCGTCGTTAATCACCCAAGTGAGCTGAGTCTCTTTGCTCTCTGACAGGTAGCCACCCTCGAGATGGATGGGTATCTGCTGGATGCGCGGTCCCTCGTAGCTGATGGTGAATATCAGGCTCGGTCCGCTGGAGATACCGAAGCATGAGAACGACTCCACGCAGTACTGATAGTCCTGCTTGCGGTTGTAGCCCGGCTGGTCGGTATAGTTCAGGACATTCTCGGCAGCCTTGATGCTGTCGGCATTGAAGATGCCCAGCGTGTCCCACTTCTCCTCGCCCCTCAGTCGGCGCATCAGCACGTGGTGATCCATAATCTGTTCGTTGCTGCATGCCCACTGCATGTGGATACCCAGCGAGTCGGTACGGGAATCCAATAGGTGGGCCACTTGGGGTTTGAGGCGTGTGGGGCGCAACACCTGTAGCATCACGTCTTCGCTCTGGTTAGTCGAGTAGTCTATTGCGCGTACCTTATAATATATATACTTCTGGTTCACGTCCATCGCCACGGTATCCACGTAGCGCGGCTCGGTGAGCTTCCCTTCGTTCCGCAGGATGAACGAGTGGGTGGTGTCGTTGGCAAAGAGCACTTCGTAGTATTCAATGTCGTCGTCGAGCGTGTCGGGTTCCCACGTCAGGGTGATGGTGCCATCCTCGATGCTCGACTCGGCCTTGAAGTTGCGCATGGGCGACGGGGCCTTCACGTCCTTGATCTGCACCATGCGCGGCAGCGAGTAGGCCACGTTATGTGCCGTGTCGTAGGCTGCCACGAGCACCATACCAGTGCTGTAGCCCGTCATGTCGCAGGTGAAGAGGCTATCGGTGGGCGCAAGCATCTCCTTGTTGAGCTGTTTCCATTCCTTACCTGTATGGCGTTCGTTGTAGTAGAGCACGTTGAAGCCCGTGAAGTCCTCCTCCAAGGTGTCCTTCTCGAAATGGAAAGTGGCCATCACCTGCTTCGAGAGGTCGGTGCTGTCCTGACGGTCAATCTCGACCAGTATCAGCTCGGGCGCACGCGGAGCCTCCATGTCGGGTACATGCACGCTGAGAATGGGGGAGGGCTTGGTCAGGTCGCCGAAGGGGTCGTGGCCGAAGATGCGATACTCATAGTCGCCCGGCTCGGGCACCATGTCGCCATAGAAGCAGTCGAGCGAATCGCTGTCTATTTCCTGTCCGTCCACCTCGGGCTGCATGTTCCAGTAGGGAAGCTTATTGACGCGCTCCCACTCTTCGTCTCCCTTGCGGCGGCGATCTATCTCGAAGCTGGAATTGGTGTTGTCGGCCCACCAAAGACGTAACTGGCAGTGGCTGACGATTGTGTCGCCCATTGCGATGTTGTAGTCTGGCCTGATATACCGCTCGTTTTTCACGGTCAGGATGGCAGGGGCGATAATGAGTTGCATCGTGGTGTCGTATTCCACAGGACGCACGATGTATTCATACTCATGGCCCGGCCGCACGTTCTTGTCAATCCAGCGCATTGCCATGTGATCGGCCAGGTCGCGGCGCCATTCGGCAAGGAGCATACGGAAGGCTTGATTGGTCTGTTGGTCCTGATAAATATCAAGCAGGGAGCCAAAGCTACCTGGTGCCGCCTTTGTCTGGTCGGGGCGCAGTCCACCTTTGCTGAACATAATACCCATTGCCATCTGTGCAACGCTGTCGTCCTTTGCGTATGTCGCCTCGAACTGCTGCTGTGTCCAGGGCTTCAGGCCGGTGATCAGCGTGTCGCAGAAGGGGTCGTTGCCCTCAGGCGTATAGTCGTAACGTACAATCATCACTCCGTCGTCGTCTAAGGTGCGCTGTGTCACGTAGTCTTCGGCACCCCACCGCAATACCACACTGTCGCCGTAGGAGCGTGCCAACAGATAGATGCCGGCCTGAATGAGGCCATACTGCCTGGGCAGGGAGTCCGAGTCGGCTACGCTTGTCGTGTCATCATCAGGCTTCCCCGCAGACGTAAATGACGAATATCCGCCGCGTCCCAGTCCCCTCGATGGTACGAAGAGAAGCAGGATGCTCAATAGAAATAGGGTGGCTATCGCCTTATTGGTTCGTTTCATGTTGCTGTAGGTTTCATTTAATACTTTATGTTCGTCACGGTCTTCCTGCCCTTCTGTACATTATCTTTCATCGTCATGGCAGAACTCTTCTTTGTTTCTCCATTCGTATAATTCGATTGTATCGTCGTAATGTACGTGTTAATGCTTTTGACAGTCGATTGAATATTAGCGACCACAGACGCGTAGCTCTTGTAGGCGGCACTGCTCGGATCAGCATTGGACTTTATGTAGTTGGCTCCGGTATTGACATTTTCCAAATCAGTTTGCGCCTGGTTGTAGTAAACCCTTCCGTTGCTTGAATATTTGCCAAGCGTACTGGATCCGTTTATTACCGCTGTGGCATACGTTTCGCAATTATTTAGGTAGTTGGTGAGCCTTGTCTTGTTTGGCTTCAACTTCGGCGTACTGCTGTAATTGTTCCATGCGGTATTCATCGAGCTATAATTCGTGTCCAGCGTTTTCTTGGTGCCTGTCGAGCTTTCCGAAAGCGACTTCACCGACTTCAGCGTGTTGGGCATGTCTTTTGACACGAATGTCATCTGACGGTAATAGTAGTTCACATAGGCCTGCTTCTTGTAATTTGCGCCATCGTCTCGTTGCGTCTTCGCCGCCATCAGCTGGTCGTACATATCCTTCACTGACCTATAACAGCTGCTGATATCCGACGAGAAACTATTATAGTAGTTTGTGGAGGTACTATAGTCCACACTGTTACTGGGAGCGTTGGCGCGGATGTAGTTGTTGGCAGTCGTGGCTTCTGTCTTCTTCTTCTGGATGTCGTTGTACAACGTCAATGCTTCCTTATACGTCTTGTACAAGTCATTGTAGTTCTCCGTCAGATTCGTTACATAGGTGCCGAGCATGTCTATGTTCTTCTTGTACGAAGTCTTGTTCGTCGCATTATAAGTATACTTATTGCACGTTGTGTAACTGGACTTCATGCTATTGTAGTTCGTCTTGAACGTGCTGAGTTTTTTGTTGAAAGCGGCGTTGCTGCTCTTTATCTGGTTCAGCGTGCTGCTTGCTTCGTTCCGGATGGCCTTCAACTCCTTCAGGTAGTAGGGTATCAAGATCGTCTTAGGTCGTTCGGGCTTGTTGTTCTTCTCGAGATAGGCCAATGCTTCTTCGGCCTTCTGCTTCGTCGGTGCAATATCCTTCTCGTAGCGGTTGGGAAGTGTAGTCCGATATAGCTTCGCGATGGAGTCGAGATCCTGAGTGGCAGGCTTATAGTGGGCTACAATCCTGTCATAGTTCACCTTGGCCGACTGGTAGGAAGACTTGGCGTTGGCCACATTCGCGTTGTCGACGGGAATCATGGCCATATATTTCTCGGCTTTCTTCAGCGAGTCAATAGCCTGCGAGAGGAACGGCGACGACTCGTTGTAATACCCCTTTGCTGCATCTATCTGCTCGTAGGCCATCGTGCAGTTGCTGATGCAATCCTTCAGGTATTTCTCGTATTTGTCGTTCGATGTATTCATATTCGACAACAGGGCCTCGTAATAAGACCAGTTCGAATCTGCATACTTCTTGTAATTGCCCATCCTTGAATAGTAGGCGTATGCCTTGTCGTAGTAGGTCTGCGTGTTGCCGAGCTTCTTACCGTCCGTAGTCGTTTTGGCCGCGTTATACATCGACTTCATCACATTCACCACGAAGGGACCTACGTTCGTGAGCAGCGAACTGTTGTCCTCCTTGTAGCGCTCGGCCTGATTGCGGTAGTTGTTCATGCTTGGCGAGAACACCTTTACGGCTTGGTCGTATAGTTTCTTCACCTCGTCGGTATAGTTGCTGATATTTGTGAGGCCGTTTTCGTCGTTCCACTTCTTCTTGGCATTCACCACGATTTCGTGGCTACTGGGGAAGCCTGCTTTTTTGAACCCTTCCCAAATGGATGTGGGCTTCGATGGGATGGCCTGCACAAGAGCCACCATGTCGCTGTGGTACTTCTCATATGCTGCCAGCTCTTCGTCGTATTTGTCGCATGCCTCGATGCAGGCGTCAATCTTGGAGAGGTCGCCCTTCTTGAAGGTCGTATAGGCATCGTTCGCATTGCGGTAAAGATTTTGCATATTGTCGAAGTGGGCGCGGCGGTTGGCCTTGCTGTCGTACTTGCTCTCCTGCTGCTGCAGGGCACCGAGCAGCGAGTCGAGGCGCTGCAGCTGTTTGTTGGCCGCATCGAGATTGCGTCCAGAGTACTTATCGACAAGACGCTTGCCTTGCTCAATAAGTTTCTCCGACTCTTCGTAAGTGGGCAACTTGGCAAGCTGATTCACGATCGATGTGGAGTCTGCGGAGTTTTTGTCGCGCACAGACTTGAGGTTGTCATACCATTGCCTTGTGTAGTAACAGTTGCGACAGTCTTCGTTGAAGATATCTTTGAAGACAGCATACTGTCCGTGTTCACCGTCGTCGCCGCCCATGTACTTCATATACCTGTTGATGGTCTTGTTATACTCCCCTAGACTCTTCAGTACATCATCAGCCTTCTGGTGGCTCTTGAGCACCTCCTTATGTCTTGCGACAAATGTATTGGCTCTTGTCAGTGAGTTCACCCACGAAATGGCTGTATTATTAGCTCTCGCATCGCTAAGGGTAGAGTTTGCTGCCTTGACCTCGGCTTGCGCTCTCTTCTGGATGCAGTTGTTGCCGGTGATGACCTCGTTCTTGTAGTCGATGATCGTCTGGTATGCTTTTTGGCCCTTGTCGTAGTTGGACTGGGTCATTTTCTTAAGATGGTTCTCCGACCAAGTGATCTTGTCAATGTACTGCTTGCAGAAGCCCTTCATCACACCCGAGGAAGTCTGTTGCGATTTGTAACACGATGCATAGATGGAGTCGTACCATTCCGTGGTCTGTGAATTCCAGCTCTTCGCATCGTCCTGCATACTCTTGAATCGCTTGTACTGGTCGGTATTGGTGTCGCTTTGCGGTGTGATGAAGCGATCCATGTAGTAGTTGATGCTCTTCACCATGTTCGTCATCGCACGGAACTTACCGTACTTATTCGTCACGGGGCTTGTCATCGACCACTGCCCATCGGGATTCACACATCTGAGTGCCAAGTAAACCGAGTCGCGCCACTTTTTGGCCTCCGTGTTGTAGGTCGTCACATTATTCTTATACCTGGTGATGACCGTCTGGCTGGCATTCGGGCCGTAGGAGTACTGCGACACGGCCCTCTTGGCATTATACTCGGCATTGTCGGCAGGCTTCGGAAGTTTCTGGGCCCATTTCTCGTAGCGCGGCCAATACTTCTTCATCGTATTGAAGAGCACCTCGCAGGAGTCGTGTATCTCGCTCACCTGTCTCATGTATTTCTCCATCGTGGACGAGGAGATGGTGCTGTAGGTCGTCTTATCAATAGTTTTCTCCGCGTTCTGAGCAGAGGTGGAAGTTCCTGTTGCTGTGCCCACGGATGTGCCTGTTGTGTTGCCAAAGGTTTCGCTTATTACTCCACCGTAATGATTATCAGTCAGAGGATCGTTACACATGATCTTGAACCAGCTGCGGCCATTCAGCAGATTGTTTACGGCATAGTAATGTCCGCTATTCATGTCGAAGGCATTTACGCGGTACGCTGTTACGTATGCCGTCTTGAATAGCGCTTTTGCTTCGGCTATTTTGAAACTCTCCCATTTCTGAGCAGGCTTCTCTTCGTAGGTCCATTGTGACTTATTCGTCCACAGACTGCCTTCCCAATGCCACCACTTTCCACTATAGCCTTTATACCATGTCATTCCAGACAACCGGCTCCACGTTTGGCCTGGATACAATGCACGGTCGTTATCACTGGACATGCCCTTGTAAGCTCCGCTAATCTTTTCAGCAGCGCTGATACCCCATATTACTGGGAACTGGTAGGCTGGGACGAAGAATGAGTGGTTTTCGTCAACGGCATGCACATATTGGCCCGACTCGTTGACATATGTGCCTCGGTGATTAGCATACCATTCTTTCAATTTATCCTTTTTCGCATTGATTGCATTGTGGCGGGCCTGTTCGCTATTATTGCCAGGTGCCCAATAACGTTGGTAGTTTTCCACCTGGACGGCTACATTATGAATGGCGACGTTCATGGAATTGACGCGTGAGTACACCTTTTTAATCGCATCAAAGATCGCTTTGGCATAATAATCAGTATTGATGGTGGTAGTGGGATAATAGGGCAGGATGCGGTCATCTACGTCGTGTACATAGTCCCAACTGCCATAGCCGTTCTCGTGCCAATACTTGCTCAGGGGGAACTGAATGGGCCTCGCATAATGTGTCTCCCCCCAGGCATCCTTCCACGTGGTTCCCGGCACCGTATAGATAACGGTATTCTTTATCGCATCGAATGCGTCATGCGAACGTGTAAATGCTAATTGGTTATATACACCCTCATATTTGCCGCCGCCATTGGGATCCTGGAAAAGCATGGACTCGGAGGTGGTCACTTCGATTCCATAGAATCTGCGGTCTGTAATCTCCCAACCAGCTGGGAACACGTAGTTGCTCATATAGCTGATGAAGGTGAAAGGACATTGTGTGTAATAATAGCCATCCAGAATCTGGATATCATACCTTGAACCCTTGTAGGGTCGATCGATTGTCGTGCTTGTAACCTTTTGGGCAATGAAAGGCTGGTCGTATTCACAACTGCGGATGCCAGTGCCGGTGCCGGTGCGCCAGTTCTTTTCCGAAGCGAGTGTTTCGACATAGAGTTTCACCAGCGTGGTATCGACGGTCTGCCACTTCTTGCTGTCGGGGTTGAACTCGTCCTCGGCCTTATACTCGCGGGAATAGTAATCTAACTGCAGGATATACTTCTCGCCCGCCTTGGCGTTCAGTTTGCGCTTGGGTTCCATGTTCAGCGTCTTGGCATCGGCTGTGCCGTTGGGGTCTTTACCTTCTACCCAGGCATTCTCCACGATGTCAATCTGCTTGCCCATGGGGTTGAGCAGACGCCAGTAGAGTTTGCCATTCTTGAAGGCCTTGGTGCGGATATCCTCGGTAAGTGCAATGGTGGGTGCCTGCACATCGCCGAGGTAGGCCTTGATATGCTTCACGGCTCCCGTCGCCTTATCGATATCCGACTCGGGCGAACGCAACTGGTTGTAATTGCTCGGATAGGCAATGGCCACATAGTCCTGCAAGGGTGCCTTGTCATCGACAATGTCCTCCTTCTCCGTCTGGAAGAAATACTCGGTAGATTTTATCCATGCAATGTAGCCCACATTCTTGCCCTGGTTGTAATAGGTATATGGATCCACCTCAACACCCTTCTGGATTTCCTTGGCAAAGCCGGCGGCCACGAGGCGGTAGAACTTGCCAGCTTTTAGGTAGTAGCGCAGTTTGGCCATATCAAGATAGCGACGGCTCTTGCTGCCACCATTCTCAAGAGGTATGGTGTACATCTTGTCGGCTCCGCAGTACTCCATCGCACGATCCTTCTTTTTCTGGAAAGTTGCCGACTCGCTCACCGAAGAATGGTTCCTATAGTTCGACGGACTGCTGTACTCGAAGAGCCATACCTCGCCAAAGTCTCTGAATACGAAGGTGCGTTTGGCCTGCATCTTACTGTCTTCCCATTCCTTCGAGCCCTCGCCGAACTGGCCGGCAATGCGTTCAAGCTCGTTCTCGTCGAGCAAGCGGAAGTGCTCGCCGATGGGTGCCTTCGTGTTGGCATACTGCGGGGTGCGGACATTCACCTTCACCTTGGGCTGCATGTCGGCAGTGACGGATGTCTTGCCCGACTTGTCCTGCGTCCAGCCTTTGGTGCGGATGGTGTCGCCCAATGAACAGTCGTCGAAGAGGATGAAGTCGTCGAGCGGGTTGCCCTTGAAGAGCTGGCAATACTGGCCGCAGTCGAACTCGAAGCTCTTGTCGAACTTGAACAATCCACCCAAGAGGCTTATCTTGGCGCGCGCCTTGCCCTGGAAGTAGTTGGGGCTGGGACCGCCCATCTTCAGCACGCCACCAATCTCGGCTTCTGCAATCTTGAAGTCATAATCGACAAATCCGAGGTTGAAGTGAAGCGCGAGCATCAGGTAAAGGTAGGCATAGAGCTGTCCCTTGCCGTACCATCCCTTGTAGCCCGGCACCTTGCCCAGGTTCACACAATAGCCGTTCTTGTAGTGCACCACGGAGACATCGAAGCCCAGGATAGCCTCCAGCTTTCCTTCGATGAGGCCCAGGTTAATAGTAATATCGCCATAGGCCATGGCACCCAGCATCACACCGCCGGAAATCTCGCCGTTGAAGCCCTGGAGCCCTGCCTGGCGTGCTTGCTGTGCCTGTGCAGCATTGTCACTCTGATAGTCGCCATGCTTGGATCCGTCCAAGAACTTGGCAATCTTGTCGGGCAGCGGCGGCAGTTCGCCGTTGTTGGGCAACTCGTTACCCACACAGATATAGGCGTTAGCACCCACATGGCAATCCACGATGCCTGATTCAAAGTCAATAAGTGTCAGCGTGCATCGCTTGTCCTCGGCCGGTTCGCCCAAATATACGTGCCACTTGGGTTTCTTGTAATTCGTACCGCCCGCACGCCATGTGATCTTCACATCGAGCGAGATGGTGGCGCCCATCTTCGGCAAGCCTCCTTGCTTGCTGGTCTTGGATTTCGAGGCTACGTCTGAGGGAGTCTCCTCCTTCGTCGTAATCTCTTCGGGTTTCTTGTCGGCATCTGCATCGGTGGCTTTCGCACCAATCTTGCTGCTAAGTCCTTGCTTGCAGTCAGTGATGAGATCCTTGAACTTATTGCCTGCCAACTTCTGCATCTGCTCCTTGATGGTACCGAGGTTGGCACCGAAGGAGTCGAGCGCTCCGGCCATCGATTCGGCACTGAGCGAGGCGTCGGCCGTGATGTTGATTTGCAGGTAGCGGTCGGTTTCGGTGTTCTCGTAAACCAGCGTCATGTTGGCGTTGATGATACCGCCCACAGCCTTCACGTTACCCGTCATGGTGAAGTTTGAGAGGCACTTTCGCTTGCGGTTATAGACGACGTTGAGCGTCAGTTCGCCCTTGATGGTCTCGCCGTCGGGCGAAGCCATGCCAAGCTCCATGAAGATACCGACGAGGCCAGCCACTCTATTGGGTTTCTGGTCGTCGCCCTTGGAGTTGCGCGAGCAGTTGAAGTAGAAGCCGCCGCCCAGCTTGGTAATGGCGCAGGGGCCGAGCTCAATCTTTCCGCCAATGCTCAGATGTACCCATCCCCACGAGTACTGCCCGTCCTCGCCGTCGTAGTCGAAGTAGCCGCCATCGCCATGCACCGTGAAGAGGTCGCCTGGCAGGGTGATGTCGAGCGAGGCGGCAAAGCCTTTGCCCACATCCGTATTTTTCCCTGTCGTGTCGAACTCGACACTGCCCTTGAGTACGATACCGCAGAAGGAGGCATCGACCGCCATCTTGTTAAGCTCGACACCGCCGAACTCGCAACCTATCTTCGAAAGGTCGGTGCCAATGCCCGTAATTTTTCCAGTGATGGAGAGGGTGACTGAAGCGGAGATGTCGATGCCCTTGATGAGGGCCACCTTACCTGTAACGTCAAGACCTAAGTCGAGGTCTTTGCCGCTCATCTTCTTATTGATGGTATAGTCCTCGAGGCTAAACTCGAACGGGCCAAGTTGCTTCTTGTAGGAAGCCAGCGACCACGAGCCGGTGTGGAAGAAGAAGGTAGCATCGCTGCCGTCGTTCTTCTTTCCGTTGTGAATCTCCTTGCCGGCATAGTAAAGTCCGCCCAATGCGTCTTTTTTCTGTGCGGCGCGTTCTTTCTCGAGATCCGCCTGAATGTCCACATACTTCGACTTCCAAGACTTGCAGTTGGCTAATCGCATGCCCACGAAGTGGATGTCGGGCAGGCTAAGCTTGAAGCCCAAATCTTTGTGCAACCAGTCCTCGATGACTTCCTTGCCGCCAATCTCGATGCGTCCGCCCATGAGCAGCTCGCACTTCGTCTTCAGCTCGCTTTCTCCCTGTTTATTCTTCTCCGGCTCGGCCTCGACAAGGAAGTAGGTAAGCTTCTCGTCGAGTACCAGCTTGGCGAGGAAGAGGTCGAGCATATAATTGCCGTTGAGGCTCTTGGTGTTGAAGACATAGACAAACTCATCGCCCTTCTTGCCCTTGTCGTCGATTTGTTTTCGTATCTGACAATTGAGCCCAATGACGGCATCCTCCTTCTTTTCCGTCTTCAGAATGGGTAGGGTGATGGAGCCATCGATATGGCAGTTGTCAAAGTCGTTCTGGATGAAGGTGAGTCCCACGCGGTTGATCTCGAAGGAGAAACCGCCCACCGAAGCCCCGATGAGTTCCTCGAGGTCGGCATCGAGCGTGACACCACTCTGGTCGAAGAGCATGTTCTTGCCGGAAATCTTCAGACGGCCGTCGGTGCCTGTGATGCCCTTAGGCATCGCGATGGAAATCTCGCCGATATAGAGGCCTTCCCATCCGTCGAGTCCGTGCTCCTTGTAGTTGGCTTCGCCCACACCTTCCTGCTTGTTGTAGCCTTCGGGGAACTTGAAGCCTGCCATAGCTGCACAGTTGCTGTAGAGGGAGTGGTCGTAGCCAATCTTGCTGGCCTTGAAGGTGAAGCCAGGCAGGTCGTCGGCCTCGAAGGGATCCATCGTCACCTCGTCGATCTTGAAGTCGTCCCAGCTGGCAATGAAGCCTTGCAGCTTGAGGTTGGGCAGTTCGTTGGTTATCGTGTCAAGTTTCTCGTCGTACTTCTTCAGGCCGGGAATCTTCATGTCCACATCCACGCCCATAGCCTCGAACTTATAGTTCTTCCATGATACGAAGCAACCATCGGAGGGCTTGAGCAAATCCTTGGGGGCGTTGAAGGTGCACTCGTAGTTGGTATTGGGATCCTTGACGGTGAACTTGTCGAGCAGTGCCAAGGTGCCGGCCTCGGGAATGAGGCTGTTGGGCGACACGCAAAGACGCGGGCATCCGAAGACGAGGAGGTCGCTGGCCAGACACTTGCTGTCGGGCATTGTGAAAATACCGATGAGGTCCATCGTGGCCCACGTGGGCGCGAACTTCATGGTGGTGATCTGGATATCGACTGGTGAGGAGTTGAGCTGGCTCACCTTGTCCTTAGGCAGGCAGATGGGCATATAGACATTGGCGGTGCCACCACTCAGGATGTCGACGATGCCGCCGGCACTCTTCACCAGCGAGTAGTAGTTGGCCAGGCCGTCGATCTTATCGGCTATGGTCTTCTTGGCTCCCGTAGTGACTTTGTCGGCGTATGGTACACCTGTCTTTGCCAGCATGTCCTCCAGTCCGAGGTCGGAGAAAATGTTCTCCACGGCCTCGTAGTTGGTCATCTTGGGTTCAGCGTATGAGGTGGCGAGTCCGCCAATGACTACGTCATCGGTATTGATGCGCAGGGTGTCGAACTTCACGTGAATCATGGCCGCGCCAATCGGCAGTTCCCACTTCACACGTCCACGTCCCGTGAAACCTTTCTCTGCATCGCCGCTCTCAATCTTGTCGATGGTGAGCTGATACTCACCTAATCCCACCTCCTTGCCTTCGAAGTCGCTGGCCTTCTTGGTGGTAATGTTGAAGTTTTCGAGGATAACAGTGGCGGAGCATTCGAAGTATTTGGGGTTAATGTGTTCTGATAGCGTGAAGTCCATCACGTTGATGGAGTCGTTATGGAACTTCACTGATTCCTGACCCTCGCAATTCGCTTTCACGCGAAGCACGAGGTAATCCTTCAGATTTATCTTGTCTTCCAGTTCTGTCCAAGGGATGTCAAGTGTGGTTTCCTCTCCGACTTTCTTCGTATAGATGGGCTTGCCCTCGAGTGTTTTTTTCGTATCGGCCTCATCGCCGCCATTGAACAGCTCAACGGTATAATCGACTTTCAGGTCGTAAGGGTTCTCGCCTTCGCCGCCTATATACCATGCGGGATCCCACGACACGGAAAGGTCGGCTTCTTTGTAGTGTTTGCGTACTTCCCCGTCGTGGAAATCGGGAGAAGTGATGTCGGGGTTGCGGAAGTTATAGAGTGCGCCCGCAAGGTCTTCCTCCGAGATGTCGCCTTCGGTTATCTTGAAGTGGCGGTCTTTCTTATCATCCTTCTTGTCGTCCTCCTCATCATCCTTCTTGTCGCCGCCGTCATCCTTCTTGCCGTCATCTATCTTGCCTTCGACGAGGCGGAAGAGGCGTATGGGGCTCTTGCCCTCGTTCGTGATCGATATGTAGTTCAATGCGCTGCCGCCCTGTGCGGTGGCTGTCACCTGAGCTACGTAGGTCTTATCGGTCGAGAACTTTGTCTTGACGATGTTGTTGTCCATGATAAACATCGCGGCCATCAGTCCGTCGCGCTGATAGACGACGGGGTTCTGGTCCATGGCCACGTCGGGCTGCTGGTTCTTGAGCAGCTCGACGAATCGGATGCTGTATGTATAGGTAAATGCCTTTGGATTGCAGGTCAGCACCGGCTGTGTCCATGTGAACTGCGGGTTCTGGATGCTCACGTCGGCCACCGTGAAGTCGCCTTGTCCCACACCGATGACGGGTGTCAGGAAGGTGGGTGCCGATGCGTTGTAGCATACCGTGAACGATGCCTTGCCGCCCAGAGGGTTGCTGCATGCTACGGGGGTGGGATATTTGGGCGATTTCCATTTGTAGGCCTGGAACTGCACCTGATAGTTGCCTTCGGGGAGCAAACCGAAGGAGCCATTCATGTATCCGTCGATGAGTCCATCGGGAATCTGCATGGCGTTTGCCGGGATATGATTGAAGAGGTTCTTCATGTCCACCGACGTCAGCGAGTAGCTGCCGTTGGCGGGAATTGAGAATGGGGTCGTGGGTTGATACTGTGGGGGCGTCGAGATGCTAAGTCCGTCGTCGGGCATTACATGCTGTAGCTGGAGGCCCAGATACACTTCCTGGTCCTCGCCACTGGTGTTGGTAAGGCTGATGGTGAAGAACTTTCCAGGGTCGGTCATATAGAGCAGAAGCTGCGGAGGCAGTACCTGCTGTACTGGGGTTACCGTGACGACCACGTCTTGCGCCATGAGGCGTGTTGCGCTTGTCCAGAGAGCCAGAAGGGTCAACAGTATCTTATATCTTCTCATATCGCGTTCCTATTATATATTATAAAATAATGTATAGGTAGGTCTCTAATTGTTCTTTTATTCTTTCAGTGCTTTCTCCACCTTCTCGCGCATCTCCTTCTCTCTTTTCTCGGCATCCTGCTGCTTGTGTGCCTTGCTCTTGATGGTGAGCAGCGAGAAGGTGTAGGCGTAGTTGAGGCTGACGGAAATGTCGGTCATGTCGAGGTTGCTGCGCGTCTTGGTGATGTTTACGTCGCCAAACTTGTTGAAGGATCCGGATGCGCTGAATACGTGCACCTTGGCCAGCGTGTAGCCCAGGCTGAAGCTGCCGCCCATCGAGAGGTTCTTCGACTGGCGTCGCACTTCGTTGTAGGCCATCGTGCCTGTCAGCGAGACGCTGAGGTTCTTTTCCTGAAGGAAGGAGCGGCTCAGGGTGAGGCTACCCACTTCGCTCGTATAGCGGGTCTTGTATCCATCCGACTGCTGGTGGCTGAGGGATACGCCCACGTTCAGTTCCCATGGATGGATGTCCATGCCGTAGGAGGCACCGAATGCGGTGGTCTTCACGTCGCTCTCGCCTGTGGCAAAGCGGTTGAGGTCCTTGTTCTCGGTATAGCTGGCCGAGATGCTTGCGCTGTGGCCCAGCGTTTCGGTGTCGTAGCTGTAGGAGGGGGTGAAGTTCAGGCTGTTCATCACACGCCGCACCTCGGTGGTGTCGTTCACCACACAGAGTCCGTCGCCCTGACACTGCAGGTAGCCGTTGTAGCCGGCAGCGAGGCTCAGGTGCTCACCGATGCGGATGGCAGCCGTCGAACCATATATGAATCCTTTCGTGGTGTACATCTGTTCCTTGGTCAGGTTGTCGGCCTGTCCGTTGAATGTTGCCGAAAGGGAGAGTTTTCGGAAGAGGGTACCATTCGTGGTCACGCCCAGCGAATGGTAGTTGTTACTCATGTAGTAGTTGCCCAACGAGGTATAGTCGGGCTGGATGAACCGGTAGCTCAGGCTCGTATTGAAGCCGCTGAACGACAGGTTCATGTTGGCATCTCCGGCAAATCGCATCAACGTGGAGTAACGCACGTCGAAGACCTTGTCGAAGGAGCCTTCCACGGCAACCCGTTCGGCACGGGTGTCGCGGTTAAAGACGCTGGTTGCTGCGTTGGCCGTGAAATTCATCCAGCTGAAGGGCGTCACGCATCCCTTCACGCCGACGACGACATCGTTTTGCGGCGATATCCTCGTCCGCCACCGCTCGTCGAGCGAGTTCAGGCAGTCGTAGGCATAGAGCATGTAGAGGTCGAGGTAGTTCTTGCCGGTGCCATAGCCTGCCTTGAAGCCCCATCCCACGCGCTTGTACTGCGGTGTGCGGGCAAAGGGGTCGGTGGGGTCATCGTTGATGGCCTTGCGGAGGCGTCCGTAGAAGATGCCTCCGCGCCATCGCTTTCCGTCGTTGTATTCAATTCCCACGCCCGAGAACGACATATTCATTACGTAGCTGCTCATGGACATCGAGCTCTCTCCGATGTATCCCGTCCAGTTCTTGTAGGAGGGGGTCAGGTTGAAGGAGATCTGTGGGTAGTTGAAGTCGAGGTTGTTGTTCGTGTAATACAGGGAGAAGGGCATGGCAAAGCCATAGATGCTGATGTTCAGATTGGCATAGATGGTGTTATTCAGCGGTGAAGAGTATCTCGTACCGCTGGAGTAGTGATAGGTGTTTTGCGTTCCTACCGCACCAGTGATGACCAACGGATCGGCATTCTTGATCTGGTCGATGTTCTGGCCATGTAATGCGCAGGGCATCCATGCCATGAACATCAGCATCCAAATGGCTTTACTCGCTTTCATCTGTCGTTACTTTTATATATTATATATAAGGTATAACTTACACGGAGTGAAAATGGCTTGTCTCGGTCCCCTTCTTGGTGAGGAACCGGAACAAGTCGCATGAGAGGTCTTTTACTTGTTCAGCACCTTCTTGCCGCCGACGATGTAGATGCCCTTCTGCATCTTCTCCACGCGGCGTCCGCTCAGGTCGTAAGCCTCCTCGGCGTCGTTCACGGCCTGCTTCGTCTTCTCGATGCCGGTCACAGTCGTGCCGCTGAGCACTACGGGAGCCTTGAACGAGCCCTTGATGAGGCTGTAGGTCACCGTGTCGTCCAGGTCGACCACTTCGCCCGTCTCGTTGTTGGCCAGCTTGAAGGTCAT
>JAILBW010000187.1 GCA_024680695.1 Bacteroidaceae bacterium | reverse complement strand
GTACGGCAACTTTTCATTTCCACCAAATATTTCACCAACTTTTTTCAATTTTTCTGCAATTTCACCCCTTTTTGGGGAAAATCGAGGCCGGAAAGACGAAAAAGACGACGGAAAGGGACGCAAGGGAAGGCAGCAGTCGCACGGCAGGATGGAGAGAAAAGGGAGGACCCAACACACTCCCCAAGCAGCACCCCACCTTATTTTATTACGCGCGCGCGGAGGAGGATCGGCTGGCCTAAGAACCCAGAAGCGAGATTGTTCTACTATTTATATTATACTATTGCTGTCCGGTAAAATTGTTCATTATCTCTTGCACCCTCCTAACCATCAGCATTCAGAGCAAAATGTGATTGACAGGGGCTTGGAACACCCCAAAGGGGGCAGAAAGCTATCAGCCCAGGGCAACGCCCTGAGTACAGGTTGTATGGGGAATGTTCGCCCAGAATGGGCAAAAGCACTAAGAATCGAAGCTTTTGCCCTTACAGGGCGCAATCTGCTTCTGCATCATAAACCCCAGGGCGCTGCCCTGGGCTGACAGCTTAATGGCCTTTCAGGCCGACTTTACCGGACACCAATAATATTATACGCGCGTGAAAAGGAAAGGTGAGGAAAAGGAAATAAAGATGCGAGATTTCTTTGTCCGAAGAGAATTAATCACTATTTTTGCATTTGGAATACGATTCTCCGACTCATGGAGAAGCATCAATACGAATTAGGAAAAAGAAGAAACGATATGGAATACATGTCACAGGAAGGCTACGACAAGCTCGTAGAAGAACTGCGGGAACTGGAGAACGTGGAACTGCCTCGCGTAAAGGATGCCATTGCAGAGGCGCGAGACAAGGGCGACCTGAGTGAGAACTTCGAGTATCATGCCGCAAAGAGAGAACAGGCACGTCTGTTGGGACGCATACGGTTCAAGCAGCGCGTACTGGAGTTTGCCCGCGTCATTGACAAGTCGCGACTGGGAGGTGATGGCATCGGGCTGCTGAGTCGGGTGGAGCTGACAAATATTGACACAAACAGCCAAATGACCTACACGATTGTGAGTCCTCATGAATCGAACCTGCGCGAAGGGAAGCTATCCATCAAATCACCTATCGCCCAGGCATTGCTCAAGAAGCAGGCAGGCGATGTGGTGGAAGTGAAGGTGCCAGTAGGTACGATGAGACTACGCATTGACAGCGTCTCGTTGTAGTTTCCTCCGTCACTATGCATCCCTCATGACGCAGAAAGCAGGCACGCAGCCAGAAGGGGGATGGAGAGCAGGGAGAGCAGCGTAGTGATGAAGGTGACCTCGGTGATGAGTGTAGTGTCCTTGCCGTGACGCAAGCAGAGAATAGTGCCATAGGTGGCTACAGGCATTGCAATCACCACCGTATTTATGTCCACCACGAAGGGTGAGAATCCGAGCATGCTGCACAGATAATGAATGGCCAGAGGCAAGAGTGCAAGTCGCAGGAGTGTGGTGGCATAGACTGTGGGAGTGCCAAGCATGGCACGCAGTGGCAGATGGGACATCGACGAACCCACAATGAGCAGTGCGGCTGGCACGGTGATGTTGCCAATCATGGTGAGTGGCTGACTGACGAAGGCTGGAACATGCTCGATTCCCAGTGCCACGATGAGCATCGACAGGTAGGCAGCCAGCATGGGTGAGCTGTAGAGCACCTTCTTCTGGAAACGCTGTCCGTCCACACTCCCCTTCCCCATGATGAGCATGGTGCCGATGGTGAAGACGGCAAGCGTATTGACCACATTGAGCACTGCGGCATAGAATATGGCCTCATGGCCAAAGATGGAAGCAACGACGGGATAGCCCATGAAACCCACATTGCCAAACATGAGTGCAAAGCCCAGCACACCCTCCTCTTCGCGTCGCCGCGTCAGGAATCGAGGCAGGCACAGTGCCACACAAGTCAGGATGACGTAGGTAAGGAAGCTGATGCCCAAGAGGGGCAGGATGAGTGCACGGTCAGGCAGTTCGCCAGTCATTGCCGACGACAAGATGAGTGCAGGACAAGTCACATCAATGACCAGACGGGAAAGCCGCTTGTCAAAAGTCCCGCCCATATATCCCCACTTGCCTGCCACGTATCCCACGACGACAATGGCAAAGAGTGTAGCCATTACCTCGAACATGGGTGCAAAGCCAAGTATTCTATCCACCTTGCAGGGAGCAGTACGACTCGACATCCACTGCGAAGATGCCGTGCAGGCATGTTCATCTCAGCACCTCTTTTCTTCCGTTGCGGATGTAGATGCCTTTCCGGGAGGGTTTGCCTGTGAGGCGGCGGCCATTGAGGTCGTACCAGTTTTCTGAGTACTTGGAGAGGTCGAAGTAGTCAGAAGGATTGGAGATGCCAGTTGCGTCGCCGTCGAAGTTCAGCACCATTGCCTTCACTTGGTTCGGGTCGCCCACCTCGATGCCATAGAGCTGGAAGTATGCGTGACAGGCACCGATGCTGGCATTGGCCTGCGGATAGTAGAGTTTGTCTTCACCACCCAAGAAGAGGATTTGCTTGTTATCTTCCCCAAAGCTGATCTTGTCGTAAGTGCCCTTGAACTGCACCTTGCCATCTTTGCTTGCGACACCGGAAGGGGCATTGTTTACAATGACGACATTGCTGAACAAGGGGTTCACCACGTTGACGACGTAGGTGCCCTTCATGGTCAGTTCCGTCAGGCAGAGGAAGGTATTACCACTCTCTGGCACGCCAGTCACTTCTGTCACCTCGAAGCGGAAGTATCTGTATGCGCCAGGGTTCTGTACTGTATACTCCTTATCGGCAGTACGACCGCTGGGCAGTGCATCGCCGGAGTTCTTGCCGACATTGCGGCTGTCAATGATTGTCCACGCATCACGGCTCGAGCACTTGCCTTTCAGCGTCCATACTTTCGGGTCACCCACAACTTTTTGGTTGCTTGTGGTTAGGACGTAGCCCGTGACATCGACTGGTCCTGGAGCCTGGAACTCACAGTAGGATGGGATTTTTGTTCCTTTGAAGTCTGTACGCCAAGTAAAGCCGACCCCTCCCTTGTCAACCAGTTTATCATAATCTTGGTCTGGAGTTTTAGAGCCTTCCGTTCCGCTTGTGGCAGTATAGGTGGGTGTGTCGTTCTCGTTGTATGTAATGCTCTTCTTCGCGATGTAAGGCTTACCTGCCGTGATGCTGGTGGCATTCTTGAAGTTGAGGCAGAGTGTGCCTGTCGAGCTGTCGTAGCCTGTCAGCTTGCCATCTTGTGGCGTCTCCGTGTCGAGTTCCATCACAGTGTAGCCCTCGAGAGGTGTGCCATCAAACGTATCGAGCGTGAAGGGCAGGCAGAGCGTGTTCCAGCCCCCGTCGCAGAAGAGTGTTCGTCCGGTGAGTGTCACGTTATGGGGGGCAGTCGCCAGTTTCGGATTAATATGAGTAAGGTCAGACTCATTGCTGCCGTCGCTGGGGATGTCGAGTTGCAGGTTCAGCTTCTTATAGAAAACTCTCTCCGTACTTGATCCAGAGCTAGAATTTCGAGACTTCATGGTGTAGGACTTCTCGCCTTCGAGCCATACGGCAAAATCGAAAATGTACTCACCATCGGTGCTGTAGAAACGATCTTGTCTCTGCTCCCCATCATAGAGGTCGAAGTCGGGGTCCTCAATATTACAATAGGCCATAAAACGATACACACCATCCTCGGGTGCGGTGAAGGTGCCTTGTACTACAAGAGTCTCGCTTTCGGGGAAATTCACATTCAAGATGCCATCATAAAAATCACTTTCGACAAACACAGTTTTTTCGCCGCTATCTTCACGCTTTAATGCCACCAAGTAGGTTTTGGGGGAATCTATACTGGCACCAATATGCACTGTGTAGTCTAAGTTGCCATATACATCTTCTTCATATTGTTCGTCTTCTTTCTCAATGTTTCTTATGAAGATTTTATCAAAGTCACCAGTGGAGCGAAAACGATAATCAGCATTCTCAAATAGCTTCAGGGTGAAGAAAGAATATCGGTTCTCTTCTAAGCTCACGGTATTTTCACCAAGAGAGAGAGCTTCGACACGTTTAATGGTAATGTCCACGTCGCCAGAGTTATTAAGTTTCTGTAAATCGAACATACAACGGCTGTCGGTAGGGAGTTGTACGACGTATTCGTAGTAAGAGCCCTCTTCTTGACGGGATAATAACGGCTGCCCCTCAGATTGCATAATGACGTTAACATTACATGCCGCCGTGTTGATGTAGAAATGGAAAATTCCCGCCTTGTTTGTCTCGAAGTAACAGTGATTCACCTCCTCTGACTCTGAGATCTCTACCATGTTATTGCCCAACACGAGACGTATTTCATCATTCGTGGCCCACGCACTCGAGGCCGTCAACACACACAGGAGGAGCAGCATGGCCGTCCGCCTTGCGAAGAGAAGTAAAGTTATCCTTTTCATATCGTCATCCATTTTAAGATCCTATTTTCGAAAAAAAGGGATGAAAGCATGAAGCTCTCTTAGTCCCATGGCTTTCTCCTTCGCTTTTTTTGAGGCGGATTTATGTCCATAAGACAATGCAAATTTACAAAATTTTATCGAAACAGCAAAGCGCAAAAGAAACTTTTTTCTCCAAAGGACGTGGAATTCCACTATAATGACTATAGTTATTATAGTGCCTATAGTGCCTATAGTTACTATAGTTACTATAGTATACTATAGTTACTATAGATAAAGGGAAAAACAATAATCCCCTGCCACCAGCAATTTGATGACAGGGGGTTTAATCATCCTACCCCCTCCCCCTGGGGGAGGGATGGGGAGGGGGGCTGTAGGGGTCTGCAGGTCTGTTATCCCAGACTTCCGTCGTCTTCTTCGTCTTCGGCCGTCATGGTCTCCTGTGCGCGAGCCTCGGCGACTGCCAGTGCCTGTGCCTCGCGACTGGGAACACACTCGAACTCGGCGTTCTGTCGGATTTCGGCGAAGACCTTTCCTGCGCGGTACTTGACTGCGACGGACTTGATGTTGTCGGCCGAGACAGTGGAGGCGCTCTCGGAGCCTACGACCTTCAGCGAGGGGTAGAAGGTGCCGAGGTCGCCCATCTGTACGCTGATGCCCTGCGTGAGGTGCTCGACGATGCAGTCGACGGCGTCGGTGATGATACCCTGGATGTCGCCGCGGCTGTGCTTCGAGCCGTGCTGTGCGAGGTGCTTGGCAATGTCGTCGAACGACATCTTGCCGGTCTGCTGGAAGACGGGGTAGGCCTTCGTGCTGGTGATGTCTGCTTTCTTCGTGCCGGGCTTGTCGCTCCGGATGGCGATGCTGTACTTAATGGTTTGCATGGTGTTTTAGATTTTTTTGGTTAACGATTCCGTTTGCTTCACATAGTTTTGTCTCCGCCTTGGGCTGGCATGGCTGCGCGCTTGCGGTGACGTCTCCCGCTCCATGTCGTAGGCCTTCGTCTTTGACATTACAAAGATACGACAATTTTCTGAAATACACAAGTTTTCGAAGGTTTTTTTCTTGCGAAAAATGAACTTTTTTTGGGGTTCAAAAGTTCAAGAGTTCTTGCGTCCCTGCGTTCGACTGAGCTCACGCCGAAGCCGTTCGACTGAGCTCACGCCGAAGTCGGTAGCAAGCGGCTGCTCGACATCCCGAAGGGTGGCGCTTGTTCCGAAGGTCTCAAGAAAGCCGAGCGCTTCGCACTAAAGGCGAAGCGGTAGCGCCGAGCGCAAGGGTTCAAGGGTTCAAAGTTTAAAGCAGCAGTCCGGCCTTTCGCATCTGGTCGTGAACCCACCCTTGATGGCCACAGCAAATGTGCAAAACAATAAATATGCTGTGCGTGCGTGCATCCTTCATATATATGGAAGGATGCACAAACGCACATGCACAAAGAGGGTTTAGAGCGCAGACATCGTCTGGACTGAGGCTGTGAAAAACCCTGTCGTTCCCGAACATCTGACAAGCTTTTGGTGTGCCCTGATAACAAAGTATTGGTGTCTGGTAAAATTGTATCATCGCCTCCTGCACCCTCCTAACCATCGGCATTCAGAGCAAAATGTGATTGACAGGGGCTTGGAACGCCCCAAAGGGGGCAAAAAGCACCCACTCCGTCAAGTCGGAATGGGTGTCTTTCTGAATGCCCTCCAAGAAAAGCCCAGGAGAGACTTGCTGATAAGCTTTCACTTCTTCTTCGCAGGCTCCTTCTTTGCCGCTGTTTTCTTGGCCGTAGCGGGCTTCTCTGGTGCCTTCTTGGCCGTAGTCTCCTTCTTTGCCGTAGCCTCCTTCTTTGCTGCTGTTTTCTTGGCCGTAGCGGGCTTCTCTGGTGCCTTCTTGGCCGGCGCAGTCTTCTCTGGTGCAGGAGCTACAGCCTCTGGGGTGGGTTCTGTCTTCTTTGGCTCATATTTCTCGAGCCGGGCACGCAGACGGCTGATCTCGTTCTCCTTGGCATTGAGTTCCTCGTCCATGTTGGCAATCTGCGTGTAGAGGCTGTTCAGCTCGTCGTTCTCGACATCCTCCGAGAACATGTCGCGAACTCGTTTCAGGAAGTCGCCCAGGATGTTCATGTAGTTCGTAAAGGCATCGTAGGGGCTGTCGTAGAAGCTGCGGTACATGTTGACGTTCATGGGCTTCGTGGTCATGAAGCGAAGGTTGTCACTGGCCTGCAGACGGTCCCAGTCTTGCTTGATACGTCGGTCTGGACAAGCCAGGATGCGTCCGACAATCTTCTCGTCGTAGAGCTTGTTAAAGGCCTCACGCTGCATGCCGTTTCCAAGCCAGCAGCTTGTGTCGCGCTCCTCGTCGTTCCAGCTCACAGGATAGAGCATCTCCATCGGTGCCACAGCCTTGTTCTTGGCAATGACCTCGGAGGGGGTGGCAAAGATGACATCGTGCTGCATGGCCACGGCAGGCAGGGCCCGAAGGAAGTCGAGGATGTTGCTCGATAGCGGCTGATACATGCCCAGTGCGGCCAGTTCCATGAAGATGTTCACCACGTTCTCTCCCTCGGGCAGGTCAGTAATCCAGCGGATGTACTTGTCGGCCATGAGTGGATACTCGCTCCAGGAGGTATTGGAGAAGCGCAGGCTGATGTCGTCGCTGAGCTTGTAGTCACGCAACAGGAGGCTGAGACGCGGATCCATCGCACACTTATACACGTAGTGAGGACTCTTCCATCCGAGGATGTGTCTGGCACCCTCGGCCAGCATGCCCTTGAAGCCCATCTCGGCAGCCAAGGCGCCTATCTCGTCGCTATAGATGAGCGAGCTGTTGCGCAGCACCTTTGGTGTGTGTCCGAAGAGTTCCTTCATCTTGCGTGCCTGTCTCTTTGTCTCGAGCTTGAAACTCTCGGTGTTGCCCAGCGAGGAGAGCCCATGGCTGTATGGCTCTGCCAGGTACTCTACGCACCCTGTTTCGTTGAGTTGCTGCAGGAGGTCGATAACCTCCGGGGCATATTGTTCGAGCAGTTCGAGCACTACGCCACTCACAGAGAAAGCCACACGGAAGTATTTTCCATAGGTCTGGGTCATCTCCAGCATGGTGCGCAGGGCCGGAATGTAGCTGCGCTGGGCTGTCTCGGTGATGGAACGTTCGTTCTCATAATCGTCGTAGTAATAATGGTCGGTACCGATGTCAAAGAAGCGGTATCGTTTCAGGTGGTTTGCCTGATGGATTTCGAAATACAAACAAATGGTTTTCATAGTTCTATGGAGTATTCAGAGTAATCGGAGTAAAATGGAGTAAAATGGAGTAATCAGATGTCGCGTGCAGCACGCAGATAGGCTTCGTTGTCGAACCACCCGTTAGCGAGCAACTGGTCGTAGCAGCAGCGAATGCGCAGGCCTACGCGTTCCCACGTAATCTGATCGACCTCGTGCAAGCCCTGCTCTGCCAAATAATCGTGTAGGGCATCATTCGTGCAAATGGCATAGATGGCATCGGCCATGGCGTCGATGTCCCAGTAGTCCACCTTGATGACATTCGTCAGTATCTCGCCACATCCGCTCTGCTTGCTGATGATGGACGGACAGCCACACTGCATGGCCTCGAGCGGAGCAATGCCGAAAGGCTCGCTGACGCTGGGCATGACGAAGACATCGGAGTTCTTGTAGCACTCATAGACCTGCTTTCCACGCTGGAAACCCGGGAAGTGGCAACGGTCGGCGATGCCATAGGATGCTGCCAGCTCGATCATGGCATTCATCATGTCTCCGCTTCCGGCAAAGCAGAAACGGATGTTCTGGCTCCGCTGGAGTACCCGGCGTGCAGCCTCGATGAAGTATTCCGGTCCCTTCTGCATGGTGATGCGTCCCAGATAGGTGACCACCTTCTCCTTCGGATTCTTGTGCGGCACTATTTGCCTTATCTCTTCCGAGAGGGGGTACACGGCATTGTGCATGGCCACACACTTTCTTGGGTCCTGATGGTACTGTCGGATGACAGTCTGGCGCGTCAGTTCACTCACACACATGATGCAGTCGGCATGGTCCATACCGTCCTTCTCTATCCCATAGACCGTGGGGTTCACCTTGCCTCGCGAACGGTCGAAGTCGGTGGCATGAACATGAATGCAGAGGGGTTTTCCACTCACCTGCTTGGCATGCACTCCGGCAGGATACGTCAGCCAGTCATGGGCATGTATGAGGTCGAACTGCTCACTGCGTGCAAGCACACCGGCAATGATGGAGAAGTTGTTTATCTCCTCGTGCAGGTTGCTGGGATAGCCTCCTGCAAAGCCGATACATCCCATGTCGTCGAGCCCCTGCAGATAGTTGAAGTCGGCATAGAGATGGTCTCGGAATCGGAAGTAATCCTCGGCCGTGTGGCCGACAAAGCGATCCTTGACGGCATCGTACCACACATCGCGCCATACCACCGGCACCTGGCTCATGTTGATAATCTTCAGGAAGTTCTCTTCCTGCCCGGTAGGCCGCGGCATGCAGAAGGTGGTTTCGACATCGCCTTGCAGGCTGAGCCCCTTGGTGATGCCATAGGAAGCAACTGCCAGTCCGCCATATATCTTAGGAGGGAACTCCCATCCAAACATAAGTACTTTCATAGTCTCGTTCCTCCTTGTTTAATAGGTGTTATACTTGTCCAGAAGCTTCACGATGCGCATGATGCCGGAGACATTCATGGCAAAACTGATGGCACCACGACCCGAGAATGGCGGATTGCCGTCGAAGAGTTCGGGAATCGTACCAATGCAGTGGTAGAACAGCTCTTCCTCGTAGCCCACAAGCAGACGGTCCACATAGCTGAGGCGGCTCATCTTATAGACCTTGAGACAGGCCTCCATGTAGAATCCAGCCAGCCAAGGCCAAGCCGTGCCCTGATGGTAGGCATAGTCGCGCTGTGTCTGAGGCCCGACGTACATCGGATTGTAGGCACCACTCTTGGGACTGAGCGAGCGCAGGCCTTTCGGTGTGGAAAGTTCCTTGGTACAATAGTCGAGGACACTCTTCTGCTGCTTCATGTCGAGCGGTGTGTACTCCAGTGCCACGGCAAAAATCATGTTCGGGCGTACCTCATAGTCACGATAGCCATCCACGCAGTAGTCGCAGAGATAGCCAAACTCATTGTAGAACATCGGTGTGAAGCTGGCTGCACAACGTTCGGCCAAGGTCTCAAGTTCACGGCAACGCTTACGCTTGCGCATTGTGCGGCACACATCGGCTGCATACATCAGTGCGTTGTACCACAGACTATTAAACTCGACGATATAGCCAGTGCGAGGTACTATGGGATGTCCTGCTACCGTGCTGTTCATCCAAGTGACGGCCTTGTCGCGCCCTTCGGAATAAACCAGTCCGTTGGGCATCAGCCGGAGGTTGGGATGTCCTCCCTTCTCCAGCCAGTCGATTATCTCGCAGAGCAAGTCGCCATATTTGGCAATGCAGGCCTCCTTGGACACCATGTTGCCGTATTGCTGGATGCACCAGACAGCCCAAAGCAGCACATCGGGATGCTCCATTTCGGTGACACTCACGGTGAGCTTCTCTCCGGCCATAAACTCACGAATGGCCTTCTCGGCCGTCGCCATCACACTCTCGAACTTTGCCACCTCGTTGTTTGTCAGCGTAAGGCCTGGCAAGGAGACAAACATGTCGCGGGCCCGGCACTTGAACCAAGGATATCCAGCCAGCACATAGTCCTCATGCGCTCGGTGGACAATGAACTGGTGGGCACTGTTCACCAACGTATTGTAGAAGTTGTCGCGCGGAGTGCGCACCTTCAGTTCGAAGTCAGCCAGCTCGGCCAGGCTGTCGGTATCCACCTCCTTGAGTCCGGCAGCAAAGACCACACTCTCGCCCTTTCGGATAGAACATTCGAAATAGCCCGGCACGTAGAGGTCCTCGTTGCTGGCATAACCACGTTCCTGCTCCTTTGGGTACTCCAGTCCGCGATACCAGTCGGGGCGGAAAATGAAGTTGTTCTCCTTATTCAGCTGCATGTAGAGGTCAGGGTAGCCCGGATACATACAAGTGCGGATTCCGTTCTGCACCTGATGATACTCCCTGCTGGCCTGGAAATTCTCGTGGGTGAACTCGCGTACACTGCGAAAAGCCAGGAAGGGCTGCAGCCGCAACGTTGTCTCGCTGTGAGCATCGACGAGCGTATAGCGGATAATGATACGGTTCTCAAAATGCTGGAACATCTCCTCACGCTTGAGGATGACACCACCCACCCTATACGTCGTAGTGGGCACCTGCAGGGAGTCGAACTCGCGGATGTACTTATGCCCTCGGGGACTGAAATGTCCACCGGCATACTTGTGCAGGCCAAGGTTGAACTCGGCTCCATGCTGCACCACGGTGGCGTCGAGCGACGACAGCAGGACATGGTTCTCGTCGTCCAGTTCCGGAACAGGCACCACCAACAGTCCATGATACTTGCGCGTATTGCAATCCACGAGGGTGGTACACGAATAGGCTCCCGAACGGTTTGAACGTAGCACCTCCTTCGGCAATACTTCCTCGAGATTCGTCATCTGCGCCTTGTCAAAACGTAAATAACTCATATGTTTTTATGCTTTATGTGCCTCAAAGTTACAAAAAATTTCTTTACGGCCAAACCTATTTGAAAGTATTTTCGTATATTTGCACCATGAAATCTACTTTTTACGGCAAAGAAACGTCCGACATGGCCACAATACCCGACGAAAATGAGATTCGTGAGATATTGAAGGATATACTCGAAGCTATCGACGAGAAAGCTGGCGAGGAATTGTTGAAACGCATGATAGTTCGCGTTTACCGCCGCGGCGAAATCATCTTTAACGAGGAAAAGACGCCACGCCAGATGTTTTGCCTTGCCAAAGGAAAAGTAAAGATATACAAGAATGGCATCGGGCGCAGTCAGACGATTAATATCCTGAGCTCTGTGTCATACTTCGGATTCCGAGCAGCCATCGCAGAGGGTAAGTATCTCACCAGTGCAGCCGCCCTCGAGGATTCACTCATCATAAAGTTCCCGATGCCACTCATGAAAGAGTATGCCCGGACGTATCCACGCATGACCTACTTGTTCCTGAAGCAGCTGTCCATCCTTCTGGGGAAAGCCGCCGAACGTACAGTGACCCTGACGCAGAAGCACCTGCGAGCACGTTTGGCAGACAGCATGCTCTACCTACTCGACTGCTATGGCACACAAAGCGACGGCCACACATTGGCTTGCAGCATAAGCAGGGAAGACTTGGCCAACCTAAGCAACATGACCACGAATAATGCCATACGCACGCTTAGCCAGTTCGCATCGGAAAACTTGGTCACACTCAACAAGCGTTCCATCAGAATCGAGAACATCGAAGCCCTTCAACGCATCTCACAGTTAGGGTGACTTGGGGTTCATGGAACAAGCCTCTCCCCCAGCCCCTCCCCCATAGGGAGGGGAGCACTGGCGGTGAACTCGCTTGCAAACCGCTAAACGTCTTTAACCTTTACAAGACTCTTGAACCCTTGCGCTCGGCTCTGCCGCTTGCTACCGACTTCGGCGTGAGCTCAGTCGAACGGCTTCGGCGTGAGCTCAGTCGAACGGCTTCGGCGTGAGCTCAGTCGAACGGCTTCGGCGTGAGCTCAGTCGAACGGCTTCGGCGTGAGCTCAGTCGAACGCATGGACGCAAGAACTCTTGAACCCTTCACCCCTTTACAAGGCCCATCAACTCCTCCACCTGCTCGTCCGCACGCTGTGACGCATCAATCCAATGGATGGGAATGCCACGACGTTCCATGCCACGAAACCATGTCATCTGCCTTTTGGCGAACTGATGGATGGCAATCTCCAGCTGGCTGTACATCTCGCTATACGACAGGCGTCCCAGACAATAGAGCGTCACGAACTTATACTCCAGCCCATAGTACATCAAGTCCTCGGGTGTGACGCGCTGCAGCAGACGTGCCACTTCATCCACCATGTGTTCCTCCTCGAGCCTGCGTCGCAAACGCAGCGAAATACGCCGCCTCCGTTCCTCACGTTCGAGATACAGCCCGACAGTCAGGCTCTCCACACGGGGAATCTCACGCACATCGATATGATGCAGGCGGTAGTATTCCTGTATCTCGATGGCGCGAATGGCACGCTGTGGAGTATCGATGTCCGTTGTGTTATGGAGCACCTTGTATTGGGCAAGCATGTCAGCCAGTTCGTCCAGTGTCTTTCCCCGAAGATTGTCGCGCAAGGCAGGATTCTCGGGCACTGGCACCATTCTGTAGCCTTGCAGCACCGATTCGATGTAGAGACCGGTGCCGCCACAGAGAATGGGCCGACGACCATCTTCCACAATGTCGTTGTATGCATCCCAGAAGTCCTGCTGATAACGGAAAAGGTTGTATCGTTCGCCAGCCTCACAAATGTCAATGAGATGGTACGGCACTGCATGCCCATCGACAACGTAATCGGACAAGTCCTTGCCTGTGCCTACATCCATGCCGCGATACACCTGCCGGCTGTCTGCACTGATAATCTCAGCATCGCCCAACCTTGCCGCCAGCCTCGCAGCCACCGACGTCTTGCCCGACGCAGTGGGACCAAGTATTGTGATGAGTCGCTCTTTTCGCATCCCTTTCTTCTTTTCTGCCGCGAAGTTACGAAAAGAAGCGCTAAAATGCAAGGAAATCCCTTGTTCTCTGCCCAATAATCTGTACTTTTTCCTGCATCGGAAGCGCTCTTGCCTCGGAAAATCCTTCAAAAATTTTGGTTTCTCGCTCGATTATCGTACTTTTGCCCGAAAGAAAGCCCTGCAATGACGGAAACGCAGTCCTATACATATAATATTATCGCGCGCATGCATACGGAGTTTCCCAGCAAGTTCGGAATCCCCCGCCAGAGTGGCATGGCAACTGCACTGCGCGGTCGAATTGTCTTCGAACCACCCTATCGCAACGCCGAGGCACTGCGCGGACTCGAGGACTTCTCACACCTGTGGGTGGTATGGGACTTCAGCGAAGCTCACGTCGGAGAATGGCATCCCACAGTACGGCCTCCACGCTTGGGTGGTAATCGCCGCATGGGTGTGTGGGCCACCCGCTCACCCTTCCGCCCTAACAACATCGGACTCTCGTCGATGCGCATCCATGCCATCCATTTGCATTCGCCCGAAGGACCGGTAATCGAGGTGGAGGGGCCAGACCTCATGGACGGCACGCCAATCCTCGACATCAAGCCATACCTGCCCTATACTGACAGTCATCCCGATGCCACGGGCGGATTTACCCAACAGCCCGATGCCCAGAACCATCCTCTGCAGGTGGAGATTCCTCCTGAACTGGCATCACTTCTGCCCACAGAAAAATGCGATGCACTGCGCCAAGTGCTCTCCTTCGACCCCCGTCCTCGCTATCAGGACTCCCCCACTCGCATCTATGCCATGCCCTTTGCCAGACACGAAGTCAAGTTCCGCATAGAGGCAGACAGAGTGATTGTTGTCGCTATCCTGAATGTCGGCTGAATACGCATTTCCAAGCCCTCCATACCCTTTTAGGGCCATTATCTTTCTCCGACAGAGAGGGAGCAAGCAGGAGCCATTACGACAGCAAGTAGGAGCTATTACGACAGCAAGCAGAAGACAATGCGACAGCAAGCAGGAGACAATGCGGCAGCACACTTTTTTGCATTTTGCATTTTGCATTTAGA
>JAILBW010000185.1 GCA_024680695.1 Bacteroidaceae bacterium | reverse complement strand
CGGACATGGCTCCCGTCGGACTGCCAACACCCATACTAATACCACTATTGAATTCGAAATCGTGGGAGTCATCTGCCTCGTACTGGTATGTATTGTCACTTCCATTGATAACCCAGTGGCCCTTCAATGTAAAGGTATGAGTCTTAGAGACAGGCATCTTGTCCGGGAAGATGAAGATATCTACATAGCATTTTTCAGACGAATTGCAGGTAGGGTCCCAAAACTTGATGGTGTACGTCACGCCGTCAATCGTACTGGTATATACATTGCCCCACCATTCGTCATTATCGCGACACGCACTCTTAGCGCCCGTATCATTTCCCCTGCCAGACGATCCTGGCCAAGCAAGCTCCCAGTCGGGGGAGCACAACCAATGATCATCTATGTAGAGTGCCGGTCCAGCGTGGCCAGTCTCGGTTTCGGCATGAGTGAAATACGAGTCCCAACTAGCGACATCGTAGAAGAGCGTACGAAGCCGGTAATAGGGCTGGTTTATTGTCGGCGAATGCACAATCCTCGTCAACTCGTGAGTGTGGAACTCAGAATCGGCCCACAGGCTGCCGCTGCCTGCCAGAAGACCTACAAGAAGCAATAGCGACACCCGCCACCATCGCTCATTTTTCGATATAATTACGTTCATATTATTGGGATTTATAGTTTGCGTACGCCTGACAATCTCGATGGCAAATATACGATGATTATATGGATTCCAGCAAGATAAAAAAACACTTCTCGATGCTATTTAAGTTTTTTTAACATAAATGCTCCAGTTTTGGTGCGTAAAATGTACGGATGTCTTCAAAAACTAAATCCGCAAAAGTCTTGCAAGCTCAAAAATCCTGTCGCGACTTTGCAGGCGAAATCTCCCAATGAACTATACGCCTAAATTGCCGAGCGAGTGCCAATAAATCCTGACACATAACTTTCACAGTTTGCTTACAAAGTGTGACGGGCATCGGAAGAGCACGCTCTTAGGGCCATAAGAACACGCTCTTCCGACCTCAAGAACACGTTCTTCTTGCTCCTGCGTCGCTTCGTTTTGGCCAAAGGTACGTTTGGCCTCGAACGACGCAAAATTTTGTACTGCTGATAATCAAGTGTTTATACTTTTGCTTTTACCCGAAATCGCCCGAAAAACGGCAAAAAAAGCATTTTTTGCCTCATTTTGGGTGTGCCCTTCCGACCGCCTTCCGGTGTCGACTTGCCGAAATATTTACATGTACGTACCCCGCGACGGGGGCAATCTTTGCTTCCCCGTCGGCATTATTCAATGACGAACCATGTGTAGCCGCGCGCCGGGATGCGTACGGTGAGGCGCACCGACTTGTCGGCGTCGAGCTTGTATGTCTTGGCCTTACCTTCCTTCTCCCGGATGCGGGCTTTCTTGTCCAAGCCTGTGTAATAGAGCGGCAGGGTGATGTCGCGCGTGATGTCCTCGCCAAGGGGGTTGAAGAGGAGTGCCAGCCCCTTCTCCTTCTCCTGCGGATTGACGTGCATCAGCCCGTCCCAGTCGCGGGCATCCACTTTGCGCAGGTGGATGATGTCGCTGTTCAGAATGCGGCGGTATTTCTTGTACCAGCTGATGACGTCCGTCACCATCTGCTTCGTCTCGTCCGTGTCGTAGAGGCGGGGTCCACGATAGCAGGCCTGCACGCCGGCGCCGTAGTTCTGCACCATGTGGGCCTTGTATTCATAGAGGTGTTCGTTGAGCGGTTCGATGGTGGCTGCTGCGCCTCCGCCGTGATACTGCACCAGCGGCACGAACGACCATGTGGCGCTCTGGGGACGGTCCCATGTCTCGTCGAAGTTCACCTGTCGCGCCAGTATCAGCTGGCGGTCGCGGGGCAGCGACCAGTTCACTTCGCGATAGCCGATGCTGTTCTTCGTCGAGCCGTTCAGGTAGTAGTGGTCGGGCACATTCGTATAGACACCCCGCTCGCTCAGCCATCGATAGAAGTCGGTAATCTTCTCGAACTGTGTCCATTGGGAGTCGTTGAGCCCCTTGTGATGGTGAGAGGTCGAGGCACACGGGTCGCCCGAGTAGCTGCCGTCGTGTTCGAGGCACATCATTCCCGTGCGCTCGATGAAGGTGCGGAGTTTGCGGAAATAGTCGTCGGCCCATGGGGTCATCAGGCAGGGCGAACTGCCGAATGTCATTCCGCCGCGTTTTCCTGTGGCGGGGTTGATGACATCCACCTCGTCGCTTATCCAGCGGCTGGCCAGCAGCGAGTAGCAACCCATCTCGATTCCCTTCGAGCGCGCATAATCCACGAAGCCTTTGTACTTCGCGATGTTCTCCTCGGAGATGTCTTCCATGTTCAGCCCGCAGCCAAAGCTGAGGATAATCATTTCGTAGCCCGTCTCGGCACATTGGTCCACAGCGCGATGCACGACGGTGGGGTCGGTGGAGGTGAGGTGCAGGAAGATGGGGTTCTGGGTCATCCACGGGGCGACGGCTCTGTAGAAGCGGCGTGTGAAGAGGCCCTGGCGTTCGCGATCGTAGCTGTCGAAGGGCATCTCGTAGGTGCGGAACGAGGCGAACGTGCCGCCGTTCTCAATCTCTTGGTCGGGGCCGAGGGGCGGAAAGACATCCAGCACGCAGGGCGTGTTAAGTGCGTAGTTTCTCTGTGAGGTGTAGGCGGGGTCTTTCTGCCAGTGCTCCGTGACGTCAATCGACCTCTCGCACATTCCCGTCCTCGGGTGATAGTCGTTCTCCACATGGATGTTCGGCAGCTTGAAATTAGGCACGTACTCGACGGGAGACTCCGGCTCGAAGAATGCCAGATGTTCTGTCTTGAAGGCGTCGATGCGGATTGTACGGCCCGTGTTGTTCAGAATCTCGAAGCGCTTCCGTATGATTGGCAGTTGGTCGCAGATAGCCACTTCGAGGCGCAGCGTGACATCCTCCAACCCCTTGGGGCCGCGTAACGTAAAGACGACTTCCTTTCCCGTCGCAGCCTTCGTGTACAAGGCCCACCGCACGGGTTTCCACGGGATGGGGCATTCCATCGGCCGCACTTCGAAGTCCACCACATGGAATGTGCTGTCGATTGCGGTCAGTCCCTCAATCCATTCTTCCAGCATATATCCTCGCTCTTCTTGTCCGCTCAGGCCGCCGATTGCATAGCAGACGCCGTCAATTGTGACATCTCCCTCGGGACTTGCGGCACGCACCATCCGCTCGCCGGTCATGCGGTTCACGAAGTCGGCGGTTGCCAGATTGGGTAGGATGCGGAACGTGCGCCACACCATCGAATTGGCTACGATGATGCTTTTCCGGTCGGGCGAGGCATAATGCCTGCCGACGATTTCTCGGGCGTGAGCAGCCAGTCGAACGGTGTTTTGGTGGATGCCAGTCCGTCGAAGACGGGCAGGGCGGCGATTTTCTGCTCCAAGCTCTGTGCCGAAGTCAGACAGAGAGGCAAAGGACAAATGTGATGAAAAGGAATCTCATCTTCATGGCTTTCATTCTGTTTCTCAGTATTTAGTTAGTTGTATGCTTAAGTTCAATCTTCACTGGTGCCTGTGCCTGGATGTCGAGCCACAGCACGAGCACGTTTCCGTCGTAGTTCTGCTGCAGGCCCGTCCGAAGCACTTCGCTCCGCAGTTCCTTGCCATCGACGGAGACTTTCACCTTGTCGTTGCCTTTCCAGTTCTTCACCAACAGGCAGACGCCGCAGGCCGGATGCTCGGACGAAGCGTCGAGCTGCAGGCTGACGGGCGATGTGCCCGACGACTGTAGGCAATAGGCGCGCTCGGTCATGTCATAATCACCTCCGGCGCAAGGTCCGCTAAGGACTTTCAGCTGGGGAGCGCGTAGCCAGGAGCGTGCAAGGGGAAGCAGGTCGCCGGCGTCCTTCTCGGTGCAGCCACAGAGCATGAGCTTTGTCATTTGGTTGTCGGTGCGGGAATATACGGCATTGTACTGAGTGGCCGTATAGGTGTGGGCGGGACCGTCAGGGGCAACGGCATAGCGTCCGATTACCAGCTCCTGATTCACGGGCCAGTGATTGCGCCACGGGAAGTCGGAGTATTCGCTCCATCGTCCTGCATATCGGCAAATCTCGGGACCGTTGCCGCCATTCTCGTTGGGACCCTCGCGGTCGTCGAGGATGAGGAACGGATTCCATCGGCTGCGCATGTATGTCACTTGTATGTTGGCTCCCGGTATGCTGGGCTCGTGTTGCCGCTTTGCTCCTTCCCAGTCCCATCCGAAGGTGCGGCTCTCGCCCTTCATGTTCGCTACCGACATGATGCGCTTGCCGTCGAGGATATCTTCGGGTCGCTGTCCCGGATGGAGCACTTGGAGCGACTGGCACCATTCATACCAGTCGGTGAGGTCGGACGACCATACCACCATCTTACGTACGCCTGTGCCGTCGGGATAGAAGGTGTAGGTCTCCTCCGACCAGTCGCCCCAGCCGGTCTCGCTGTCCTGGAAGGGAAATTTCTGGTTCACGCCGACGGGCGCATTGCGCCAGAGCACTACCGTGCGCGCTGGGGTGTTTTCCAGTATTCGCACGCTCGAGAAGTCGGCATGCTTGTCGCTCATCGATTCGCAACAGCCCCAGCCGGTGACGTGCCTGCGTTCCACGAACTCGTTGCTCATCCAGAAGCCTTTCTCGGTGACGAAGCACGGGGCATACTCGATGCCTCGCCAGAAGACCACGCGGAAGGGCCGCCCTTCGCCGAAAGCTACGACGACGTCCGGCGTATCGCCGCGCCATTGCTCGTCCCATTGTTTGTAATATTTCAGGGGAATGTACCACGAACCGAATGCCATCGGCTGCTCGGGGCCCGAAGGGAGGCGACGTGGCTCGAAGGGTGGGGGAGCAGGCTGGCGATGCCGTTCCCGCAGGATGCGGGTGTAGCTCTCGCTTCCCTCGAAGATGCGCAGCAAGTCCATCGCGCCGTCGAGCGAGCAGTAGATGGGTATCGACTCGTTCT
>JAILBW010000102.1 GCA_024680695.1 Bacteroidaceae bacterium | reverse complement strand
AAGCTGTATCATCAATGATATGAGCTTGTATCACCAGTGAAATACAGCTGTATCACCAGTGATACGACGATGTTAGTGCATAGTTTAACGCTTTTAGGGGCTACAGGGTTTTGTGTCCGTTCTACACCTCTTAATTAGAGTTAAAAGAGTGCGGTTTTCTTTATTCTTTCGATACAACTTATGACCTTTATTCCTATCTTTGTGGTGCAGAACAGCATTCTGCACCCATTTCTAATACAAACTCAACCTAAAGGAGGGCTAAGCTATGAAACCGAAAAAGAAAATGCACTTTCAGGAAGAGTATGAGCTCGACAACTATTTGAACGATGACTACGATCGCTATGACGAGTGTGCAGGCAATACCAGTGTATGGTATTCCTGACGCGTGCATGCTGACGATCTTTTCGTTTGTGTCTGTTGACCTCTGTTGACAGGATTCCATAGAGCGCACATCCCTTCATCTTGGTGGATGTCAGGGATGTTTGCGCATGTGCGCTGAGGTGTTGGCGTGTCGGGCGCGATGCAGGTTGTGCCGCTGTCGTTGAGCAGTAACTGCTTGACGCGGTTATCTGTGTTTTGAGATGTGCCTTGGCTGGTGATGCGGGCTTATTGCCGGCAATAACGTGATTCTCTTTCTCATCCGTGTGCCGTTTTTTGCTGCAAAGGTTGCTTTTCCGCAATGATTTTGCACTATATTCCAATAGATTTTATTACCTTTGCGCCCAAAATCGCATCATCATGCATACAAGAGAAGAGAAATTAGCGGCCTTTGGTCGGTTGCTGGACGTGATGGACGACCTCCGTGAGAAATGTCCATGGGATCGTAAGCAGACCAATCAAAGCCTGCGTCCCAACACCATCGAGGAGACTTATGAGCTGGCCGATGCTATCATCAAAGACGATCAGACGGAAATTTGCAAAGAGCTGGGAGATGTCCTCCTGCATATCGTCTTCTACGCGAAGATAGGTTCAGAGACAGGCGACTTCGACATTGCCGATGTCTGCAACAAGCTGTGCGACAAACTGATCTACCGCCATCCACACGTCTTCGGCCCCGAGGCAGAGCGTATAGAGAAAGGTGAGATTACCGTTGACCAGGTCCTGAAGAACTGGGAACAGCTGAAGGTCAAAGAGAAAGGCGGTAACAAGCGCGTCCTCAGCGGTGTACCCGACGCATTGCCCTCTCTGATAAAAGCCTATCGCATCCAGGACAAGGCGCGTGGGGTAGGGTTCGACTGGGACACACGCGAGCAGGTTTGGGACAAGGTGCGTGAGGAGCTCGGCGAACTGGAAGTGGAACTGGCGCGTGAGGACAAGGAGAAGAGCACCGACGAACTTGGCGACTTTCTCTTTTCCGTCATCAATGCCGCACGCCTGTATAAGCTCAATCCCGACAATGCCCTGGAACGCACCAACCGCAAGTTTATCCGCCGCTTCACTTACCTCGAGGAGCATAGCATCCGTATCGGCAAGCCGCTCACAGATATGACACTTGCCGAGATGGATGCCATCTGGGAGGAAGCTAAGAAGCTGGAACGGCAGGTCCTCCCCCCTGATTCCCCCGTGCAGGGTGGGGAATGACTGCCTGACACGAGCAGATTTTACAACTAAATAACATATACTATAATGAATAACAGCAAAAACTCAGAGGTGTCCACTCCCCTCCCTGCAAGGGAGGGGCAGGGGGGAGGGTCTTCCCTCGCCTCCAAGTATTCCCCCGCTGAAGTGGAGGGTAAGTGGTACCAGTATTGGTTAGACAACAAACTGTTCAGTTCCAAGCCCGACGGCCGGGAGCCGTACACCGTCGTCATACCGCCCCCCAACGTGACGGGTGTCCTCCACATGGGGCATGTGCTGAACGAGACCATCCAGGATATCCTCGTGCGTCATGCCCGCATGGAGGGTAAGAACGCCTGCTGGGTGCCGGGCACGGACCACGCCAGCATCGCCACCGAAGCCAAGGTCGTCAACCGTCTGGCCGAGCAGGGGATTAAGAAGACCGACCTCACACGTGAAGAGTTCTTGAAGCACGCGTGGGCATGGACCGAGGAGCACGGAGGCATCATCCTGAAGCAGTTGCGCAAGCTCGGATGCTCCTGCGACTGGGACCGCACCTCGTTCACGATGGACGACGTACGTTCCGAGAGCGTCATCAAAGTCTTCGTAGACCTCTATCGTAAAGGCCTCATCTATCGTGGCGTACGCATGGTGAACTGGGATCCCAAGGCGCTCACCGCACTCTCCGACGAAGAGGTAATCTACAAGGACGAGCACACCAAGCTCTACTACATGAAATACTATCTGGAGGCCGAGTCACAGACAGACGTCACAGAGGCTGACAAGGCCGCCGAGGGCAATGTCATCCATCACGATGACGGCGGCTACTATGCCGTAGTGGCTACCACTCGCCCCGAGACCATCATGGGCGATGTGGCCGTTTGTATCAACCCCAACGACCCGAAGAACCAGTGGCTGAAGGGCAAGAAGGTGGTGGTGCCGATGGTGAACCGCGTAGTGCCAATCATCGAGGACGAATACGTGGACATCGAGTTCGGTACTGGCTGCCTGAAGGTGACGCCGGCTCACGACGTGAACGACTACATGCTCGGCCAGAAGTACAACCTCGAGGCCATCGACATCTTCAATCCCGACGGCACCCTCGCACCTGCTGCCGGCCTCTACGTCGGCATGGACCGCGCCGACTGCCGCCGCCAGATAGCCATCGACATGCAGAAGGCCGGGCTGATGGAACGCATTGAGGACTACGACAATAAGATAGGCTGCTCGGAGCGCACCGGCGTCCCCATCGAGCCAAGACTCTCCATGCAGTGGTTCCTGAAGATGGAGCATCTGGCACAGATCGCCCTCTCGCCCGTGATGAACGACGACATTCAGTTCTATCCCACGAAGTACAAGAACACCTATCGCCACTGGCTCGAGAACATCAAGGACTGGTGCATCAGCCGCCAGCTCTGGTGGGGCCACCGCATCCCGGCCTGGTATCTGCCTACGGGCGGATTCGTGGTGGCCGAGACGCTCGAGAAGGCGCTCGAGATGGCTCGCGAGAAGACAGGCAACGCACAACTCACCGCCGCCGACCTGAAGCAGGACGAGGATGCGCTCGACACTTGGTTCTCCTCGTGGCTCTGGCCCATCAGCCTCTTCGACGGCATCCGTAACCCGGGCAACGAGGAGATGCAGTACTACTACCCCACCAGCGATCTGGTGACCGGCCCCGACATCATCTTCTTCTGGGTGGCGCGCATGATTATGGCAGGCTACGAGTACGAGGGCAAGATGCCCTTCCGCAACGTCTATTTCACCGGCATCGTACGCGACAAGCTGGGACGAAAGATGTCCAAGTCGCTGGGCAACAGCCCCGACCCGCTCGACCTCATCGCCCGCTTCGGCGCCGACGGCGTTCGCATGGGCATGATGCTCTGTGCACCAGCCGGCAACGACATCCTCTTCGACGAGAGCCTCTGCGAGCAGGGACGCAACTTCTGCAACAAGATATGGAACGCCTTCCGCCTCGTGAAGGGATGGCAGGTGGCCGACAGCGAACAGCCCCAAGGCAACCGGCTGGCTGTCGAATGGTTCGATGCCATGCTGAAGCAGACAGGCACCGAGGTCGACGACCTCTTCCGCAAATACCGGCTCTCCGAGGCGCTGATGGCAGCCTTCAAGCTGTTCACCGACGAATACAGCGGATGGTATCTGGAGATGGTGAAGCCTGCCTACCAGCAGCCCATCGACCGCGCCACTTACAAGTCCACGCTGCGCTTCTTCGACGTCCTGCTCAAGATGCTGCACCCCTTCATGCCCTTCATCACCGAGGAACTCTGGCAGCACATCTACGACCGCCACGAGGGCGAGAGCATCATGCGCGAAACACTGAAACTGGCCTCCACGACCGACGACGAGAAAGCCCTGCTGACACGCATAGCCGAAGCCAAGCAGATCATTGGCGGTGTGCGCGGAGTGAGAGCTGCCAAGAACATCGCGCCCAAAGAGGCGATGGAGCTCGAGGTGGTGGGAGACGAAGGCGAACAGAGCATCACTCACGACAGCGCCACCTGCGATATCATTCGCAAGATGGCCAACCTGAAGGAAATACGCTACGTGGCAAAGAAAGGCGACGGCAGTCAGGCCTTCCTCGTCGGCACCACCGAGTTCGCCGTACCACTGGGCAACCTCATCGATGCCGAAGCCGAAGTGCGCAAGGCCGAAGCCGAGATCGAGCGCCTGCAGGGCTTCATGACGGGCATACAAAAGAAACTGCAGAACGAGCGCTTCGTGCAGAATGCTCCTGCCCAAGTGGTAGAACTCGAGCGCAAGAAGCTGTCCGACGCCGAGAGCAAGATTGCATCGCTCAAAGAGACCGTAGCTGCGCTGAAGAAATCATAGAAGAAGCCGAGGTCACCCTCGCCTTTCAAATCCTATAAAGAAGAGAGCTCCAAGATATTCCGGGGCTCTCCTTTTTTACTTCTTAGTGTACTTCCTTCCGCCGCGGACGTAAATGCGGGTTCGACAGCTCTTCGAGCAAGATGTCAGCATGAAGGAAATCGCACTCCGACTTGGTGTGAGCCGCAATACGCTCTATCGCTTTTGTCATGAAGAAGAGCTGGGAATAACGCACCATAGTGGTGCGGAAAATAACAAATAATAACTTTTTTAGGCCAAAAAGAAACATTCTTTTGCATTCTACTTGCGTTTTTTAAGAATTTTGTCTAATTTTGCACGCTGAATAAATTGCAGATGGAATACACCGATGGAATTGCATCAAAAAACGACCCTTTATTCGGGACACCAACAGCATGCGTGCGCGTGTGCGTGTGCGTGCGTATATATATAATGTAGTACGAACAAACGAAAACCAATTATATCAAATTACAAACAATTAACACAATCAACATGGGTAAAAGAATTTTGTTTTTCCTTGCTTGCGCGTTCATGACCGCAAGCATGGCGCTGGCCCAGAAGCGAGTGACCGGTACGGTTACCGACAGCGAGACGGGCGAGCCGATTCCCGGAGCCTCGGTCAAGGTGCAGGGTACCACACAGGGTACACTCACGGATATCGATGGCAAGTTCACACTGGGCAATGTCCCCAATGGGAGCAAGACCCTCATCATTTCCTTTATGGGCATGAAGACAGCCGAAGTGCCCATCAGCCCTTCGATGAACGTCATCCTCATCCCCGACGTGAAGGCTATGGACGAAGTGATGGTCGTGGCCTACGGACAGCAGAAGAAGTCGTCATTCACCGGCTCTGCCTCCATCCTGGATGCCTCGGAGATAGGCAAGGTGCAGGTCATCAACCCCATCGACGCTCTGAAGGGAAAAGCCTCTGGCGTACAGATCTACAATCCTTCAGGACAGCCGGGTAGCGTGCCGTCCATCCGCATCCGCGGCTTCAACTCGCTCATCGCAGGCATGAGTCCTCTCATCGTACTCGACGGTTCTCCCTTCGACGGCACGATGAACGACATCAACCCGACCGACATCGAATCGATGACAGTGCTCAAGGATGCTGCCTCGACAGCACTCTACGGTGCTCGTGGTGGTAATGGCGTCATCCTCATCACTACCAAGAGCGGCAAGAAAAACCGCGATGCAGAAATCAGCGTCGACATGAAGTGGGGCTCGAACATGAAGGCCAGCCGCAACTACGACGTCATCAGCAGTCCTGCAGGATACTATGAGACCTACTACGAAGGACTGAAGAACTACGCAACCAATCAGCTTGGCAAGAATGCAACTGCAGCATGGCAGTGGGCCAACGACAATCTGATTGACCGCACAGGCGGCTTCGGACTGGGCTACAATGTGTACAATCTGGCCAACGGACAGGCCCTCATCGGACAGAACGGACGACTGAACCCCGCCGCTACGCTCGGCAACGTGGTCATCGGCCGCGACGGAAACCCCTACACCCTGATTCCCGACAACTGGAACGACGAAACCTATCACCACGGACTGCGCCAGCAATACACGGTGAACGCCAATGGATCGACGGAGAAAGGCAGCTACTACACCAGCGTGGACTACTTGAACACCGACGGTATCACCGACGTTTCGAATTACGAGCGCTTCACGGGTATGCTGAAGGCCGACTACATGCTGAAGAAGTGGTTGAAGGTGACCGAGAACGTAAGCTATTCGCACTACAACCGCGACTATCTGGACAACAGCTCGAACAACGGTGAAGGCACCAACAGTTCTGGCAACCTCTTCGCCCTCCAGTATCTGGCTCCCATCTATCCCGTCTATATGCGCGACGGACAGGGCAACCGCATCTACAACCAGACGACAAAGATGGTGGACTATGACTACGGCGACGCTACCAGCGGACTGGGCATCGCACGTCCCTACATGGGGCAGTCCAACCCCCTGAGTGACATTCTGGTCGACACACGTTCCCAAACGGGCAACACGCTGAACGGCACGGGAACCATCGACCTCTACCTGCCCTACGGATTCACGGTGACGAGCATCAACAACGTGTACTTCCGCGAGTATCGCTACACGAACGTCCAGAACCCCTACTTCGGACAGTATCGCACGCAGAACGGTACTACCACACAGGAGGACTACAAGCGCCTGAGCAACAACTTCCAGCAGCGCATAAACTGGCAGCAGAGCTATGGTCTCCACAACATCGAGGCTACCGTGGCACACGAATACTACCGTACCCGCGAGTATGACCTCTACGGCCAGAAGCACAACATGTTCTCGCAGAAGAACAAGGAACTGGACGGTGCCGTGGTACTGGATCAGACTGGTTCGGAAATGGTAGAGTACAACACGGAGTCATGGCTGGCTCGCGCCATGTATAACTACGACGAGCGCTACTACGTACACGGCTCTGTAATGCGTCAGGCTTCCTCCATATTCCATCCCGACCACCGCTGGGGTACCTTCTGGTCGGCCAGCGCCGGATGGATGATCAACAAAGAGAGTTTCTTCAACGCCGACTGGGTGGACATGCTGAAGCTCAAAGTCAGCTACGGCGAGAACGGTAACGACAACAGTCTGAACGGCTGGTACTACACGAACCGCTACGACATCACGAACTCGAACAACACCGTCAGCCTCGTGCCTCGCACACTGGGAAAGAACGAGAAACTCTCGTGGGAGAAGAACACCAAGTTCAACGTCGGCGTTGACTTCGCCCTCTTCGGCGAGCGCCTGAGCGGAACAATCGAGTACTACAACAACCACTCGAACGACCTCATCAGCAGTGTACCCAATGCACCCTCATACGGTTACACATCGTCTTATGCCAACGTCGGCAATATGCGCAACCATGGTATCGAGATTGAGGTGCGCGGCGACATCATCCGCACGAAGGACTTCACATGGAGCGCCTACGCCAACATGGCCACGAACAGCAACAAGATTACCGAGTTGGCAGAGAGCCGCAAGACTCAGGATATGGATGGCCACATGGGCTACAGCAGCGAAGGCTATTTCTACACCGAAGGCATGTCACGCTACACGATGTTCGGCCGCAAGTTCGCCGGCATCTACAACTCCGAGACTTGGAATAAAACCGACGAGACAGCCTACGACCCCTCGAAGGACGGACTGGCCATGTACTATAAGAACAAGTATGTCACCGATGCCAACGGCGACGTAGTAAAGAACGCCGACGGCACGAAGAAGGTGGAATCCATCTATGCCACCACAAGCTACAGCGCAGCCGACGACTTCATCTGGGGCGATGCACTGCCCGACGTGTATGGCGGCTTCGGCACCAGCGTGGAGGCCAAGGGCTTCGACCTGAGTGTAGACTTCCAGTATCAGCTGGGAGGCACAGTGAACGACTCGGGCTATGCAGGCTTGATGAACTTCAACGCTGGATACGGCTTCCACAAGGATATCCTCAACTACTGGAGTCCATCGAATCCGAACAGCAACCTCCCGCGCCTCAATGCCGGCGACACCTACTATTCGGCCGACCGCTTCCTGACCAGCGCACGCTTCCTCTCGCTGAACAATATCACATTTGGCTACACGCTGCCGAAGGACCTCCTGCGCAAGGCTGGCTTCAAGAAGATTCGCGTCTATGCCGTGGCTGACAACGTATACCTGTGGTCGGCACGCAAGGGCCTCGATCCGCGCCAGAACCTGATGGGCGACAGCAATCCCCGCTATTACAGCCCCATCCGCAGCATCAGCGGCGGCGTACAGCTGAGCTTCTAACGACATCTCACCATTCAACATCATACATATAAATATATATAGGATATGAAAAAGACACACAGAATATTTCTCGGAGTGGGAGTTATGCTCGGCCTGGCCATGCTGACCGGCTGCATCGAAGAAACCTTCCCACTCTCCGACATGGCCACTGAGGAACAGGTGCAAGAGTCGCCCTCCTCGACCGAGGCCATGGCACTGGGTATGCCTGCAAAGGCAATCAGCATCTGGGACGACGCATCGAGTCACAGTTTCTTCGGATATCCCGCACAGATGATTATCCGCGACATGATGACAGGCGACTATTGCCAAAGCGGTGCCGGCATCGGCTACGGATGGCACTTCTACTACTGGGCACAGAACAAGCAGATGGGCGACGGCTACCGCCGTGCACAGTTCATCTGGAACTTCCACTGGGGCTTCATGCTTTCAGTGAACAACGTCATCGGTGCCGTTAACCCCGAGAACGCCACCGACGAACAGCAGGGCTACCTGGGCGCTGCCTTGGCCTTCCGCTCATTGCTGTATCTCGACATGGCACGCATGTATGAGTTCTTGCCTAACGACATCTTCACCAAGAACGACGAGGGTTTCGATGTAACAGGCCTCACCGTGCCCTGGGTGGACGAGACCACCACTTCGAAGCAGGCATCGAACAACCCACGCTTGCCGCGCGCCGATATGGCAGCCAAGATACTGGCCGATCTGGACAAGGCTGAGCAGTATATCGGCAAGCTGAGTTCCACACAAGGACAAACTCTGCCCGACCTGGCTTGTGTATATGGCCTGAAGGCACGTCTGTACATGTGGATCGAGGACTATCCCAACGCACAGCTCTATGCCCGCAAAGCCATCGATGAGACGAAGTCTGTTCCCCTCACCGAAGCCAAAGCCCTCGACACGAAGGCTGGCTACAACACTGCCACTGACTTCATGTGGGCACTCCAGCCTACAAGCGAGAGCGAATGCGTCCAGACTGGTATCGTGAACTGGACATCCTGGGCAAGCAACCAGAGCACCTTCGGCTACACTGGCCCCGCTACCGACCTGTACATCTGCATCGACAAGAGCATGTACGAACGCATCTCTGACACCGACTGGCGCAAGAAGGAATGGGTAGCTCCGGCAGGAAGCGCACTCGACGGACAGGTTGCCTTTACTGAGTCAGCCGAAATGAATTTTGCCGACTTCATCCCCGCTTATGCATCTGTGAAGTTCCGTCCCGGTTCGGGCAACGCCGATGACTACAACACCGGTTGCTGCGCCGCCACGCCCATCATGCGCGTCGAAGAGATGTACTTCATCGAGGCCGAAGCCGCAGCTCACCAGAGCGCAGCTCAGGGCGTGACGCTCGTGACAAACTTCATGAAGCAGTATCGCGATCCCAGCTATGCATGCACCGTGAGCGCTACGGACGCAGTAGTGGAGGAAATCGTCTTCCAGAAGCGTGTGGAGCTTTGGGGCGAGGGACAGACGTTCTTCGACATCAAGCGACTGAACATGTCAGTGACCCGCGGGTACAACGGCACAAACTGGCAGGACACGCAGAGCATCCTGAACACCAACGGACGCCCAGCATGGATGAACTACGTCATGGTTCGCACCGAGCAGAACAACAACGAGGCACTGGTGAACCACAACAATCCAGACCCCTCGGACAAGTACACCCCCTGGACTCCCTCGGCAGAATGATTTAACCAATCGAATACATAATAAACAAAGAAGACTATGAAAAGAAACATCAAATACGGATTGCTGACACTGGCAGTAGCATTGGGCTTTGCATCGTGCAGCAACAACGACTATGAGTATAGTCCTGCCGAACTGGTGGACGGTGCACAGGTGTTCTTCCCGCTGACCAACGAGGCATCGGTGAATCTAACGACTGCCTCCACGTCATTCACTATCCCCGTGCAGCGTACAGACAGCACCGAGGCACTCAGCATAGGGCTGAAGGTAGAGGGTGACACCAAGGGTATCTATACCTTCCCATCCACCGTATCCTTCGCCGCTAACCAGGCTAAGACAAACGTAACAGTAGGCGTGGACAACACGAAACTGGAGTACGACTCACTGCAGACCATCACTGTGACACTCGACGACGAGAAGAACATCACGCCATATGGTCCCAGTTCGTACACATTCCGTGTGGGTGCACCTTCACCCCTCACTCCGTGGGTAACAAATCCTACAGCCTTCCGCAACGGCGGCGGCATCGGTGAATTCCCCCTCGGTACAATGGGCACTGGCACATACTCATTCGCACAGTATGCCGAAGGTGATCAGGAGGGCATAAAGGTTTCCATGCGCCAGAATACGGCAATGCCCAACGTGGTTCAGTTCAGGGTTGAAGGCTGGGGAGCCGGCGACGATTTCTACACCGACGATGGCGTGGAAGTGATTCTCAACGGCGAATGGGATGCCGACCTCGGAGTGTATCGCATCACATGGCCAGCTATCAGCACAGGCTATTACAATTCGAGCTATAGCGAAGACGTAATGGTATCGGACTACGTGACCTACGCAGCATGGCGCACGGCCAATGGTGCCACCGAGGATTCTGGTTGGCCCTCGGTTACTTGGGAAAAGGTTCCCAGCTATTACGACCCTGTAACCGGCAAGTTCTCGCTCTACGTAGTCTATTACATCAGTTTGGGTTACTTCGGTGCCGGCTATGAGTATCTGCAGATGGACGGCTTCTATGTGCCCGACTATAGTGCAGCTATCAACTTCAAGGGCGTGCTGACCGACAACGCCGGACAGGTGTATGCCTCGGCAGACGTTGAGCTGGGAGTGGATGCCAAGAACGTACGCGCCATCGTGATGACGCAGGACGATGATGCATCGGCCGTAGCTGACGCACTGGCTGCTGGCGAGCTGGAAGGCATGGAAATAACAGGTAGCGGACGCATCGAAGTGCCCTTCGATGCAGAAGAACTGGCTTCCGAAAAGTTGCAGCTTATCGTGGCAGTCTTTGAGGAAGGCGAGGTACTTACGGTATCTTCGGAAAGATTCGAATACTATGGTGGAGGAAACAATCCTTGGCAGTCGCTCGGAACTGGCTCGTTCACCGACGACATGATTCTTCCGCTCTTCGGCTATGCGGCAGAAGATTATCCCGTGGAAATTCAGGAAAACACCGAGACTCCGGGTCTCTATCGCCTCGTAAAGATGTATTCGGCAGTAGCTGCCGACTTCGGTGTGGATAGCGGAACTGGCGATGTTCTTGTGCATGCCGAGGATCCCGAGGCTGTGTATATCCCAAAGCAAGACCTTGGTCTGCAACTTGGCAACAATGGTCCGTTCTCGATTTCGACAGACGCAGGCGAATACGTTGAACAGTATGGTCTTGATGCCGTAAAGGCTCAGCTACCCGAGATCTTTGCCACACTGAAGGACGGTGTCATCACCTTCCCCGTGCTGCAAGAACAGGGTCAAGACGAAAAAATCACTAACTACCAACTCTGGTGCATATTGGATGGAAACTACTACTATGCAGGTCGTGCCGGTGCATTCAAGATCGTACTGCCGAGTGCTACTGCATCCGTGAAGGCCAAAGTGGCAGAAGAGCGTCGCGCGCTCAACTTCGAGGCACGCCTCAAGGGCCTACAGAGCAAGAAAAACGGAATGCAGGTCAAGAGCCATCTATTCAAGACACAGCTCCACATGGACATCGTGAAGTAAAATACACCACGCACTGAGACAACTTACATGGCAGGGCGTCCATCCACACAATGGTGGGCGCCCTGTTTTTCACGAACACACACACGAATGAAACATCACCTACTGTTATACCTCACCGTGTTGGCACTACTCGCTCCAGCATCGACGCATGCCGTACCAGCCTTACCAGTGAAGCGTACGGTAACACTGGCCGACGGACGTGACCACACGTTGACTCTTACCGGTGACGAGTACTGCCACTACTGGCTCTGTGACGATGGACGCCCCATGCAGAAAACTGCGACCGGCACATGGCGCGAACTGTCAGCATTTGAGATTAAGAATGTGCAGGCGAAGGCTGTGGCAATACGCAAAAACAACAATACACGCCGAGCACGACGAAAAGCTATCGGGAGTTTCCAGCCCCTCATAGGCAAGAAGCGCGGCATTGTCATCCTAGTGAATTTCCAGGACAAAAAATTCTCCATGGACAACCCTCGAGAACTATACAATGACTTCTTCAACAAGAGAGGCTATACGGACTATGGCATGACGGGCTCCGTTGCCGATTATTTCCTAGCACAAAGCTATGGCCAGTTCGAACTGGACTTCGACATCTTGGGTCCTTATACACTGACTCAGCCGATGAAATTCTATGGCGCCCCCAACGGTGACGCAAACGACACGAATGCGCAAGCCATGGTGCAGGAGGCCGTACGCGCTGCAGCTAAAGACATCGACTTCACTCCCTATGACTGGAACGGGGACGACGAGGTGAATCAGGTGTTTATCATTTATGCCGGATATGGCCAAGCGCAAGGAGGAGAAGAAAACACCATCTGGCCTCATGAGGCACGAATAGGTGAAGCGCTGACATTCAACGGAAAGACCATCAGCACCTATGCGTGCAGTTGTGAGCTGGCAAACGGTTCAGGCACCACAATCGACGGAATCGGCTCAGCGTGCCACGAGTTCAGCCATTGTCTGGGACTTCCAGATTTCTACGACGTGAATTACAACGGCGGATATGGTATGTCGACATGGGATATCATGGACTCGGGCAGCTACAATAACGACAGCCGGACTCCCGCAGGCTATACCTCATACGAACGATGGATGGCAGGATGGCTCACACCCACCGAAATCAGCCAAGAAACTAACATCAAGGATATGCGTCCAATTGTCGAGACACCCGAGGCATATATTCTGTACAACGAGGGCAACCGTGATGAATACTATCTGTTAGAGAACCGACAACTCGTAAGCTTCGATGCAGGACTCTACGGGCACGGTCTACTCGTGATACATGTGGATTACGACAAGAGCGCATGGATGGCAAATACAGTGAATACGAGGAAGAGTCATCAGCGCATGAGTCCCATCGCCGCTGACGATAACTATGAAAATAGTGTTTACTCGCTATCTGGAGACCCATTTCCAGGCAAGAACAAGGTAACAAGTCTCACCGACGAATCGACACCCGCAGGAACTACCTTTCGAGCAAACCGCGATGGTCAGTTCTTGATGCATAAGAGTATCGAAAGAATTGTCGAGACTAATACAGGACTGATTTCCTTCACCGCCATGCGTCCACTGCTCGCCAAGCCAGAAGTCGCGTTGGAAAGCAGTACAGGAAAAGCTTTCACCATACGATGGAATCCAGTGGAAATGGCAACGTCATACGACATTCAGGTCAAAGAAATGCCAGCCAAGCAATCACCCGAAGAAGCAATAATTCTCGAAGAACACTTCACAAAATGCTATCGGAAGACTGCAGGATTCACCGACATCGGCTCATCCCTAAGCAACTACCTTGACACCCCTGGATTTTCAGGTTCGAAACTCTACCAGTCGCCAGGTTACCTACGTCTGGGTACTGGCACTGAAAATGGCGTACTGCGTTCACCGGCGATGCGCGCACTAAGCACCGGACAACTCACCATCGTAATGACATTAGCTCCCTTTACCGAAGGCACTGAAGTAAATGGAAATGTGCGAGTTGTTACTAACAAGAAGCCCACAGAGGAAATACCCTTTGCCTTTACCACTGCACAGACCATCGTTCTACATCCCACTACACAGCTTGACGAAGCGTTTCGCATCGACCTCGTACCCACAAGCCGCATGTACATCAGCTATCTTGCTTTCTACGACGGAGAGTTCAATGCAGACGAATTAGGGGTTGAAGCACGCGAGAGGAACACTGCTCCACGGCATGTAAAGACAAGCAACCTGAGCACCACAGCTACGACTTACACCTTCGAGGAACTTTCACCGACAAGTACATACTCAGTCATCGTGCGAGCACGGGAGGACGAACGCTTTTCACGCTGGAGCGATGAAGTGGTGGCTGGCCCGTGGACCGATGGCATTGTTCTGACAAGGAATAATAAACAAAGTACAGACCGAAATTCCAGAATATTGAACGATATACCCTTTGACCTCGCAGGACGTCGCATTGCGACACCTGAAGGTCGTGGCCTGTACATTCGAAACGGGCACATTCATATTCAACGATAAGCCCCCATAGCAAGTAGTACAATACAGGCCGAGTCCTCAGAAAAGAAAAGAGGGCTCGGCCTGTTGGTTGAGCAAGTAGCAGCAAAAAGACCACTCAGGCGGCATAGGCCGGCAGTGCGAATGCTCGCGCGCAAATACAATATTATATACGCGCGCGTCAGTCGTCGAGGAGTTTCTTCAGGAAGTCGTCGAGTTCTTCCTCCAGTCCCTCAAGCAGATTGCCGTCGATGACCACTGTCTCCTCGTTGTCGATGATTACGAGGTCCTGGACCGTCTCGTGGTCTTCGTCGATGAGGACGAAGGAGAAGGGGCGCAGGATGCTCATTTTCTCGACCGTCGGGCGCATGTTCTCGATGCAACTGCGCAAGATGGGGGCTACGGCGTCGTAGAAGTCCTCCTCGGGGCTCTTTATCCACTCCTCGACGACGCAGCGATCGAGTTCCTCGTCGTCGTCGTTGTAGGTGCGAATCTCACCCGTATAGGGGTTTACGAGGAGATGGATGTCGGTGAAGAGTGGTTCGGCATCCTCGGGAAAACGATTTGCCACCTTGCGCAAAGCGCGTTCAATCTGCTGGATGGTTTGCTGACTTGCTTTCATAGCTTGGTTGGTGATGGATGACTATAGATTGCGATCGGAGACATGGGCCCACGCTTAAAGGTTTCGTCCATGACACTGCTTGAACTTCTTACCGCTTCCGCAGGGGCAGGGGTCGTTGCGACCGGGAAGTTTCTCGGCACGGATGGGCTGCACGGGAACTCGCTCGCGGGTATCGCGGGCTGCGGCCTGCTGCTGGTTGGCATCGGTGAGGTCGCCACGCGACTCCTGCAGTTGCTGTCGTTCGCGGCGCGGTTCTTCGCGGACAGGTGCAGGCTGTAGGTCGGGTATCATGGCACGCATGATGATGGAGATAGTGCGGTCATTGATTGTGTTCACCATGTCGTCGAAGAGTTTGACGCTCTCGAGCTTGAAGATGAGCAGGGGGTCTTTCTGCTCGTAGCTGGCGTTGTGGACACTGTGCTTCAGTTCGTCGAGCAGTCGGAGATTCTCCTTCCATGCCTCGTCGATGGTGTGCAGTATCATTATCTTGTGGAAGGCGGTCACGATGCTGTGGCACTCGCTCTCGTAAGCTTCCTTCAGATTGGCGGGGATGTTGTATCGGCGCGTACCGGCCTCGATGGGTACCATGATGTTTTCGTACATCTGTCCTTGGGGACCTTCGTAAACGAGCTTCACGACCTTGTTTGCATTGGCGGCCATCACGTCGGTCTTCTGCTTGAATCGCTCCAGCACCTTCTGGTAGGAGGTCTCGGCGAGTTCGTTGATGTCGGTGGACTCCATCTCAGCTGCGGTGAAGGGCACATCCATTGCCAGTATCTCGAGGAAGCGTTGGCGGCATCCCTCCCAGTCGTTGTTCTCGAGGATGTGGCAAACGCGGTCCCATATCATGTCGCTGATGTCCATGCCCAATCGCTCGCCCATCAGTGCGTGGCGACGCTTCTCGTAGATGACGGTGCGCTGCTTGTTCATCACATCGTCGTATTCGAGGAGGCGCTTACGCACGCCGAAATGGTTCTCCTCGACCTTCTTCTGTGCGTTCTCGATGCTGCGGGTAATCATGGGGTGTTCGATCATCTCGCCTTCCTCGAAGCCGAGACGGTCCATCACTCGGGCAATGCGTTCGCTGGCGAAGAGTCGCATCAGCTTGTCCTCGAGCGACACGAAGAACACACTGCTGCCGGGGTCGCCCTGTCGGCCGGAACGGCCTCGCAACTGGCGATCGACGCGGCGGCTTTCGTGGCGTTCAGTGCCGACGATGGCCAGACCTCCGGCTTCCCGAACCTGAGGAGCCAGTTTGATGTCGGTACCACGACCGGCCATGTTCGTAGCGATGGTGACGGTGCCCAGCATGCGTTCCTCGGACTTTATCAGATCAGGAGCTTCGCGGGGAGCGCGCTTCTCCTTCTTGGCTGCCTCGGCCTCGATGCGTGCCTGATAGCTGTTGGCGGCACTGCGCTCATTGAATGCGCGTCCGTCGGTGGCCACAAAGACGGTGCCGGGTGCGCTCTGTCCGGCAAGCGCGACGATATCGGCCTCTTTCTGGTGGAGCTTTGCGTTGAGCACCTGGTGGGGAATCTTGCGCATCTGGAGCATCTTGGAGAGCATCTCGGAGATCTCAACACTGGTGGTACCCACCAGTACGGGGCGTCCGCTGGTGCGCATCAGCTCGACTTCCTCGATGACGGCCTTGTACTTCTCGCGCTGGGTCTTGTAGATGCGGTCGTTCATGTCGGTACGAATCACAGGGCGATTCGTGGGCACCTCGACCACATCAAGCTTGTATATATCCCAGAACTCGCCAGCCTCGGTAACTGCCGTTCCCGTCATGCCGGCCAACTTGTGGTACATTCGGAAGTAGTTCTGGAGGGTGATGGTAGCGTAGGTCTGTGTGGCTGCCTGCACCTTAACATGTTCCTTGGCCTCGACGGCTTGATGGAGCCCGTCGCTCCATCGGCGCCCTTCCATGATACGTCCGGTCTGCTCATCGACAATCTTGATTTCGCCATCCTGAATCACATATTCGTCGTTCAGGTTGAACATCGTATAGGCCTTGAGCAACTGCTGTATCGTATGCACTCGCTCGCTCTTGATGGCGTAGTCGTTGTACACCTTGTCCTTCTCGGCCAGTATCTCCTCCTCGCCCATGCCGGATGCCTCGATCTGCGACATGATGGTGGCAATGTCGGGGAGGATGAAGAGGTCGGGGTCGTTGACCTGCGAGGCCAACCAGTCGTTGCCCTTGTCGGTGAGGTCAACGCCATTCTGCTTCTCATCGACCACAAAATAAAGTGGTTCGACGGCTTCGGGCATGCGTCGGTTGTTGTTCTCCATGTAGATCTCTTCGGTGGAGAGCATGCCGGCCTTGATGCCTGGTTCGGAAAGGTACTTGATGAGCGGTTTGTTCTTGGGGAGCGCTTTGTGGCTGCGATAGAGAGCCAGGAAACCATCGGCCGTGAGCTGCTTGTCGCCCTTCTCGGTGCCCTCGGCTATGAGTCGCTTGGCATCGGCCAGATACTGTGTGGCCAGTTGGCGCTGAACGCCTACAAGGCGCTCCACCAGCGGTTGGTATTGCTCGAACTGCTGGTCGTCGCCCCGAGGCACAGGGCCGGAGATGATAAGCGGGGTACGGGCATCGTCGATGAGCACAGAGTCCACCTCGTCGACGATGGCATAGTTGTGGGCGCGCTGTACGAGGTCCTGCGGATGCTGGGCCATGTTGTCGCGAAGATAGTCGAAGCCGAACTCGTTGTTCGTTCCGAAGGTGATGTCGGCCAGATAGGCCTGTCGGCGCGCCTCGCTGTTGGGCTGATGCTTGTCAATACAATCGACGCTGAGGCCGTGGAACATGTAGATGGGACCCATCCACTCGGAGTCGCGCTTGGCCAGATAGTCGTTCACGGTAACTACATGCACACCGTTTCCGGTGAGGGCGTTAAGGAATACGGGAAGCGTGGCCGTCAGTGTCTTTCCCTCACCGGTGAACATCTCGGCAATCTTGCCCTGATGCAGCACTGTACCACCGAAGAGCTGTACGTCGAAATGCACCATGTCCCACTTCGTGTCGTTGCCGCCTGCCACCCAATGGTTGTGATAGACAGCCTTGTCTCCGTCGATATCGACAAAGTCGTGCCGGGCAGCCAACTGACGGTCGAAGTCGTTGGCAGTGACCACGACGTCGTCGTTGTGGGCAAAGCGCTCTGCCGTACTCTTCACGATGGCGAACACCTCGGGGCGCACCTCGTCGAGCGTCTTCTCGAAACGCTCCAGCACCTCGGCTTCGAGTTTGTCAATCTGCGAGAAGATGGGGGCACGGTCCTGTATGTCGGTGGAGGGAATGCGTGCTCGCAGTTCCTCGATCTGCCCACGCAGGTCGGCCACAGAGTCGAGTACGTATTTACGGATCTCGGCGGAACGGGCGCGAAGTTCGTCGTTGCTCAGTGCCTGAATGGCAGGGTATGCTTTGATGACCAGTTCGACCAGCGGTCGGTAGGCCTTCAGGTCGCGCGACTTTTTGTCGCCGAATAGTTTTACAAGTATCTTGGATATGTCCATGCTATTAATTTGCTTTTGTCGGGGTTAGTGTTTGGATTACTTCTTGCTCTGTAACTGAACTCCCTGAAGGGGAGCCTGACTACAAGCATTGGGCGCACGGATGCGCATCACCTGAGCCAGCGTGGGAGCCACTTGGTCCACCGACGCCGGAATGCGCACCACCTCGGCCGGGAGGTTGCAGCCTAGGAAGAAGAGTGGGAAGCCGACGTACGACTCGCGGCTCAGAATCTGTTCGTGCGTATTTTCGTTCACCAATGTCCATCCCGGTGACACCTGCACAAGGATGTCGCCGGAGCACTTCGGGTTGTAGGCATTGCGCAGCTTGCTGATGCCGGGCGTCCATGCACCGAGCGCCAGACGCTGGCTCGTATAGACATCGCGCACACCGCTCAACTGGATGAGGAAGTCGCCACTGCGCTCGAGCACCTCGGCCAGATTGAGGTTCTTGTTCTCGATAAGCTTCAGGTTGAGGTATATCTCGTTGCCCATGCACGTTTCGACGTAATCGCCCTGACCATACACAGCAATGAGGTACATATTGAGCAACAGCTGGGCGCGCGTAATGGAGAATGTGCCGGTGGGCACCCGATAGCGGCTCAGGTCGGAGGGATCCTCCGGATCGGTGTAGCCAGTGCTGGTCACGACAAAGAGGGCCCTCCCCTCGCCCACTCGGTTCTCGACGTTCATGAACAATTCTGCCAGCTGGTGGTCCAAGCGGACATAGGCATCCTGCAGCTCCACCGGATAGCGGCTCACGCTTTGATGGTCAAACGTGCCAGCGTAGAAGGTGACGTTCAGGATATCCGTCACATCGTCGATACCCATCATGGTATTCTGCAATGTGTGCTTGACAAAGAGGTTCACCTCGTCGTTCACACAGGGACTGGCCTTGAACTCGCGGAAGCGACGCTCGCCGGAGAACTTGTGGCTGAAGGTTTTCTTCGCCGTAGCGGAAACGAAATAGTTGAAGTTGCCGATGCTTTCGTTGACGGGCGACCATGAAATGCCGCCGATGCGTTTGCCGAGCGAGTTCTTCTGCTCGTATTCCTGCGCCCACTGCGGGAATTCGCCATAATAGGAAGTGCTGCACCATTGCCCCGTCTCGTCGTTGAGCCAGAAAGCGCCGTCTGCGGCATGGCCGGCACTAAGGACAGCGGCATCACGGTTCGGCGCGATGGAATAGACCAAGCCACGCCCCTCGGTGCCGATCTTCAATTCGTCGCCAAGAGTGGTCACTGCAAGGTATTTCGGCGAGGTGGCCTCCTTCGTCTGCTGTCCGGCATGGGCTTCATCGTCCACACAGAAAACGGGCTGCAACGACTGCCTGTCGAGCCAGCGCTGTCCGACGATACCATTCACGTAGGGACTTGTCCCTGTGTGCAGACAAGCGACAGCCGAGGCGCGGTCGGGCGTATCGAACGGATATTCGGCCTGAGAGTACATTCGGCCTTGTTGCATAAGACGCATGAAACCCTGTCCGCTGTAGAAGGGGGAGAAGGCCTCCATATAGTCCGTACGAAGCTGGTCGATTACAACATTCACCACCAGGCGCGGCACATCGGGTGCCGTCTGGGCTTCAGCCTGAGCGATGGTCATCAGGACCATCACAGAGGTCAGTATTCGGTAGCTTTTGGTTCTCATTCTTTCGAGTGTTGTTTCCTCGCGTAACGCCCGCATATATAGTAGCTGATTGGGCGCGTGGCGAAAGCAAGGGTCAAAGGTACAACTAATTCCCCAAATTTCTGCACTCCGAGCAGGAAAATTAGTGCAAATAGGAGCAAATTCGCCAAATCGAAGGCAAACCAGCGTGTTTTTTCGTGCCTTAAAGCCGTCTTGACGACCAAATAAAGGCCGAAAAAGGCAAGGGGATTAAGCAGGACGACGAGCCAGTTGGATCCGACAGCCGGATGTTCGGAGAAGATCGCCAGAAAGACCAGCAGGCTGCCGGCAAGGCCACGAAGAAGAAGCAGACACCCATCCACTCCCCACAGCCAGCACCGACGCCACCATTCCACACAGGCAATGAGGAGGCAAAGGACGACGAGCGCCCAGCTTACAACAGATGGAGAAAGCAGACCGCTGGAAATGGAGCGATGCTTTTCTTGTAATACAATTTCCGTACTACTCAGCAACGGCCGCACTTTACCGTTGTCATCGTGAATTGTGGCTCCGTCCATGTCGTTCATCAGCATCTCGGGCAGGAACTGAGACCCGCGCGCTGAGGCCAGACTATCCACGTCGGCACCGAGCAGAATATCGCAGCCCTCTGCTGTCCAGGGATGAAGCCGAGTATAGCCATGGAGCAAGTCGCGGTAAGTGGAGAGACAACGCTCGGAGCCTGAACCATAGACAATGCGTCCCGCCACAGCGCGCTCCACCATGTCGCGCACTTGAGTGGTGCAGTTGTTATAAAAATAATTGTATCGATATTTACGATTCTCTGGCTGACAATTTGCGATGAGCAGGAACCAAAGCCGGTTGGCCTCATCGGGTGTCAAGTTAAGGGTCTGCTGCGTCACTCTGGAGCCACGTTCCTCATACTCTTCAATGAAGATGCCCCAAGGCACTCCAAGCACCATATAGTCGCACTGTCCAAGGATGAAGCGCCACATAAAATGCGGTTGTTCGAAGGAAAAAACGCCATAGTTGAATGCCACGTCGAGATGGCGGGTGTAATTGCGCATTCGCAAAGCAGTGTGTCCGTAGAGCGAGTATATCTCGTCGCCCGGCGAACAAGTAATCAGTGCTGCATCAATCGAATCGCGCTGCTCCTGAGCCATCAGGGGCAACATGGGCATAAGCCACAGCCACAAAAAAAACGACACTCGTTTCATTCTGTCTGCAAAGGTAGTGCAATTGCGCGGAACGGCAAAAGGAAACGGCCGATTTCTTTGTCTGTCCGCCCGTTTGTTTCTCCCCGAGTCCAACTTTCAAGAGAACGACAACTGAATATCCGGCGCTTTCCGCCTGTAGAAGAATGCATTCCTATTGAGAGAATCCGTACCTCTGACTGGCGTCGAAAGTACTTTCGCTCGAAAGATTCAAAACAAAATCTTCGATTTCGCTTTGTTCTTTGCTCGCTTATCCGTACCTTTGCAGCGTGAAACTGATAATAGACATAGGAAACACCGTGGCCAAGCTTGTTGCCTTTGATGGGCAAAAGCCTGTGGAAGAGGTTAAGACACAGGGTGACACGCTGGCCGCACTGGACGTTTTTGTGAAACGATACAAGTTCCAGCGGGGAATTGTGAGCACAGTGCGCGATCTTGCACTGGCAGCCAAGGCACAACTGGAAAAGCTCGACTTTCCGATGCTGTACTTCACGCCCGACACATCAGTTCCCGTCAAGAACCGCTATCGTACCCCCCGCACGCTGGGGGCAGACCGCCTGGCTGCCGTAGTCGGCGCCAGCACCTTGCAACCCGGGCGCGACCTACTCATCATCGATGCCGGCACTTGCATCACCTACGACGTCATTGACGCGCAGGGCAACTACTGGGGAGGCAACATCGCTCCGGGAATGCACATGCGGCTGACATCGCTCCATGAGCACACTGCCCGCCTGCCGCTGGTGAGCGCCGAGGGCGTAGTGCCTGGCATGGGCTACGACACCGAGACCGCCATTCGTTCGGGGGTGCTGAGGGGAATGAAATACGAAATAGAGGGATACATCCGTTCCATGCGAATGAAGTACCCCAGCCTTGTCATCTTCCTGACCGGCGGCGACAAAATCAACTTCGACGCTCGGGTAAAGAACATTATCCTGGCCGATGAGTATATCGTGCCACGAGGACTGAACCGCATTTTGGACTACAATTATGAATAAGCACCACATACTCATCTTCATGGCAGTGCTCGTTGCGCTCGGCGCCGGAGCACAGACCAACGGAAGCAACTCGTCGTATTCGCGCTTCGGCCTCGGCACCTTGGCCGACCAGTCGCAAGGCTTCAACCGCGGCATGGGCGGCGCAGGCATCGGAGTGAGAATAGGCAATCGAGTGAACATGCAGAATCCCGCATCCTATTCGGCTATCGACTCCCTGTCGTTCATCTTCGACGTCGGCATGAACGTCTCACTCGGGCACCTGTCCTCGTCGAAGGCCAGTATGAATGTGCGCAACTGCAACATCGACTTCGTGAACGCCGGTCTGCGGCTGCGACCGGGACTGGGCCTCTCGTTCGGCTTCGTGCCCTTTACGACAATCGGATATAACTTCTCGTTAGAGAACAACGTGGCCAGACAGTACCCCACATCCCAGACAATCACCTCGACGAGTACCTACTCGGGCAACGGCGGACTGCACCAGCTATACGTCGGACTCGGATGGAAGGCCATCGGAGAGTTGTCGGTCGGTGCCAATGTGGGCTATCTGTGGGGAAACTTTGACCACGAACTGATCCAGTCGTTTGCCGAGAATGGTACGAACACATCCAGCTACAGCGGACTGAATTCAAAGGAGAGTGCCGACCTGGCCACCTACAAGATAGACCTCGGCCTGCAGTACCCAGTGCGCATCGATGCCGAGAACCTGCTCACGCTCGGCGTCACGGCCGGCCTCGGGCACCGCATCAACCGGGATGCCACACTGACGCGCTACTCGACGGCGGGCGACAGTCTGAAAATGACGGCGCGCCACCCCTTCGACCTACCCTACACATTCGGCCTCGGAGCTACTTGGCAGCGGAAGGAGAACCTTCTGGTGGCAGCCGATGTAAAACAAGAACAGTGGGCCGACTGCAAGGTGCCGACGATAACCAGTGCGACCGGAACCGCCCTCTACGCAGCCCAGCGCGGTGCCTATCTCAATCGTACTCGGGTGGCTGTCGGAGCTCAATACATACCCGACATCTATGCCGACCGATTCGTGCGGCGAATGCACTACCGGGCTGGTGCACACTATTCGACACCCTACCTGAAGATTAATGGGAAGAACGGCCCGAGCGAGTTTGGACTCACAGCCGGTGTGGGTCTGCCAATCACCACCTACTACAACAACCGCTCGATGATCAATGTGAACCTACAATGGCTCCGGCGCGCACCAAGCGAGAAAGGCATGATTAGCGAAGACTTCTTCATGGTGAACCTCAGCATGACTTTCAACGAGCGCTGGTTCATGAAGTTTAAGATTCAGTAATGAGGGCAGCCATACTGTTTTTTGTCCTTTGCTGCCTGCTGGCATGCGGCGGCGAGGTGGAGCACACCGCCGAGGCAGTCTACGATGCCGACTCGCTACCGTTCATGCACTCCACCGGTGTCAACACGCTGATATCGGACTCGGGTGTGATGCGCTATCGTCTGGTGGCCGAGGAATGGGACATTTACAGTCCGAACAATCAGGTGGCCACATGGAAATTCCGCAAGGGACTGCTTATGGAGCGCTTCGACGAGAACTTCCACATCGACCTCTATGTACAGGCCGACACCGCCTATCTGCACCACCAGCGCACTTGGGAACTGCGCGGACGGGTCGTAGTGCGAAACGTGAAGGACGACGTCTTCCTGACCGAAGAACTGTTCTGGGACATGACAAACCACGAAATGTGGAACCATCAGTTCATGCGCATCATCACCCCCGAGCGTGAGCTGGAAGGCACGGAGTTCCGCAGCAACGAGCAGATGACGAACTACAGCGTGAGCAACTCGGCCGGTGCATTCCCCGTTTCCGACACCCAGACCAACGACGCAGCCGACGACGGCGAGGCCTTGCAATCCGACTCCACGCTCGCCCCCGAGCCCATGAAGCCAGCCAAGACTCCGGCACCGAAGACACAACCCATAAAGTTCAACCCCCATTCATCCACACAGACCTCGGAATGATGCCGGACACCACATTGATCATCGAGACGCTCGTCGTACTTCTCTTTTCCGCCTTCTTCTCCGGAATGGAGATAGCGTTCGTCAGCAGCAACAAGCTCCGCTTCGAGATGGACCGCAAGGAGCGTGGCTTCTCGTCGCGCTTCATCGACACCTTCTACGCCCACCCCAACAACTTCATCTCCACGCTCCTCGTGGGAAACAACATCTGCCTGGTCATCTACGGAATCCTCATGGCGAAGCTTATCAACCTGACGATACTGATTCCGCTGGGCATCCACAATGCCGGCGGCGAGTGTCCCCACGAATGGCTTTGCCTGCTCATCCAGACCCTTCTGGCCACGCTCATCGTGCTCGTCACCGGCGAGTTTCTGCCCAAGACACTCTTCCGCATCAATCCGAACCGCATGCTGCGAATCTTCTCGCTCCCTACATATATATTTTATATAGTACTTTGGCCCATCAGCAAATTCACCAGTTCCCTCAGCAAGGGACTGCTGCGCCTAATGGGCATGCATGTTCAGCAGGGACGGCAGGAGAAGTCGTTCAGCAAGGTCGACCTCGACTACCTCATCCAGAGCAACATTGACAAGATCGAGGACGAGGAGAAGATCGAGGACGAAGTGAAGATGTTCCAGAACGCCCTGGACTTCAGCAACGTGAAGGTGCGCGACTGCATCGTGCCGCGCACCGAGATCGACGCTGTGGACCGGCAGACCGAACTGAACATCCTGCGAAGCCACTTCATCGAGAGCGGCCACAGCAAGGTGATTGTCTTCGAGGGCGACATCGACAACATCGTGGGATACATCCACTCTTCCGAGATGTTCCGTCTGAGCGCCCACGACGACTGGCGACGCGCCATCCGCGAAGCCCCCATCGTGCCCGAGACAATGAACGCCCAGAAACTGCTCACCACACTCATTTCACAAAAACGCTCGCTGGCAGTGGTCGTCGATGAGTTTGGCGGTACGAGCGGCATCGTCACACTCGAAGACCTGGTCGAGGAAATCTTCGGCGACATCGAGGACGAACACGACAACGTCAGCTACGTCGCCAAAAACGTGGCGCCGGGCGAATACCTCCTCTCCGCCCGACTCGAAATAGAGAAAGCCAACGAAATCCTCGGCCTCGACCTCCCCGAGAGCGACGAATACCTCACCGTGGGCGGCCTCATCCTCCACGAATATCAAAACTTCCCAAAACTGAACGAAGTGATACGTTTTGGCCACTGGGAGTTCAAAATAATACAGAATACAACCACCAAGATAGAGCTTGTAAGGCTGAAAGTCCTTGAATAATCAAACTTTTCTGCCGCAACATGAGTCGGAATGGATTTTTTTTCTTACCTTTGTGCGCTTTTTGGCAAGAATTGATAAAAAACAGGCGAAAACAAACACATAAACAATAAAAAACAAATGGCAGCATTACAAAAGATTCGCAGCTACGGGAAAGTCGTCATCATCGTTGTCGGACTCGCCCTTTTTGCATTCATCGCCGAAGAATTTGTGCGCGCGCTTTCCTACACACAGACTGAAAGCCGCCAGCGCATCGGCAAGATTTACGGAGAGAAGATCAACTACCAGGACTTCAACGCCATGGTGGACGAGTATTCCGACGTAATCAAGTTCAGCAACGGTCTGTCCTCGCTCACCGACGACCAGATTGCAATGATTCGCGACCAAGTGTGGCAGACACTGGTCAACAGCAAGATTATCGAACACGAGTGCAGCAAGCTCGGCATCAGCGTGACCGACGCCGAGTTGCAGGACATCATCAACAACGGACGCAGCCCCATGCTCGCCCAGACACCCTTCCGCACACAGCAGGGCGGATTCGATGCCAACGCACTCAAGCAGTTCCTCTCCCAGTACGACGAGATCATGAACTCGACCGAGATGGGCAACGACGTGAAGGACCAGTACATGCAAATGTACAACTACTGGAAGTTCGTCGAGAAGAACGTCCGCCAGCAGACTCTGGCACAGAAGTACCAGACACTCCTCAACGGCGCCGTAATCAGTAACCCCATCGCCGCCAAAGCACACTACGACGGACGCATCAACGAGAACGAGATCGTAATGGCCGTCCTGCCCTACAACACCGCCTCCGACATCACCGTCAGCGACAGCGAGCTCAAGGCCAAGTACAACGAGATGAAGGAACAGTTCAACGCCCAGCAGGAGACGCGCGACATCCAGTACATCGACGTCGAGGTACAGGCCAGCGAGGCCGACAAGCAGGCCATCTTCGAGGAGATGGAGGGCTACGCCCGCTCGCTCGAGGAGGGCGCCGAACCCGCCAAGGTAGTGCGCGAAGCCACCAGCCTCGTGCCCTACTCCGCACTCCCCATTCGCTGCGCCGCACTGCCCACCGACATCGACAAGGAAGTTGATGCCATGGAGGTAGGCCAGCAGAAGGGTCCCTATCTCAACGAGAAGGACAACACCCTCAACATCATCCGCATCATCGACAAGGTCATGCTCCCCGACTCCATCGAGCTGCGCCAGCTCGGCGTGCCCGGTGCCGACATGGCCAGCGTCGAGAAGACGGCCGACAGCATCCTCACCGCCCTCAGCGCCGGCGAGAGCTTCGACACCATTGCCAAGAAGTACGACCAGAGCGCACTCCGCACTTGGATCACCAGCGCACAGTATGAGCGCCAGACCGTCGACGAGAACAACCGCCGCTTCATCGAAGCCATCTCCAATGCCCCCGTCAATGCCTATCAGAAGATCGTGCTCGACGGACAGGGCATCGTCATCGCACAGGTCACCGACCGCCGCAACATCATCCCCAAGTACCACGTCGCAGTCATCAAGCGCACACAGGACTTCAGCAAGGAGACCTACAACAAGGCCTTCAACAACTTTAGCAGCTTCCTCGCCGGCAATGCCACTGCCGAGGACATCAACGCCAACGCCGCAGCAGCCGGCTACACCGTACAGAGCCGTCAGTCCATGGGCAACACTGAGCACACCGTGGCCAACGTGCGCGGCACCCGCGACGCCCTCCGCTGGATCTTCAACGGCGACACCAAGATCGGCGACGTATCGCCCCTCTACGAATGTGGCGACAACAACCACCTCCTCGTCGTCATCCTCAATGGCATCCACAAGAAAGGCTATCAGCCCCTCACCGACCCCGACGTGAAGGACGAGGTCAACGCCGAGGCACTGAAGGACAAGCAGGCCGCCGCACTGCTCGAGAAGCTGCAGGGCGTCAAGTCGATGGCCGACATGCTGAAGATGGCCGACGTACAGACCGACACCATCAAGCATGTCACCTTCACCAACAACGCCTTCGTCTCGAAGGTCGGCTCCAGCGAACCCGCACTGAGCGGTGCCGTCAGCAAGGCCGCCAAGGGCGACTTCGTCTGCGGAGTGAAGGGCAATGCCGGCATCTACGCCTTCCAGGTGCTCGGCGAGAACAAGCTCGCTGGCGACTTCGACCAGAAGAAGGAGGAGGAGCAGGCATCGATGTCGGCCCATCGCGCCGTGTCCAACTTCACGAGCGAGCTCTACGAGAAAGCCAAGGTGGTGGACAACCGCTACGTCTTCTACTAAGCCCTTACGACGCGGCCCGACACACCGTCCCCCCGACGAACGGACACGCATCAACGCAAGGAGGGGTTCCGACCCGACAGTCGGAGCCCCTCCTTGCGTTTATCCCCAAACGGCTTCTCTCTCTCACAAAAAAAAGGATGCAACTCGCGCCACATCCCTAACCAATGCCTGTCGGAAAGAGGAGACTCGAACTCCCGACCCCTACGTCCCGAACGTAGTACGCTACCAACTGCGCTACTTTCCGATTGCCTTTCGCGCTGCAAAGTTACGAAGATTTCGCGGAACTTTGGCACAAAAGACACGATTTTTTTTAATTTTATCGCTAAAAAGTTGCATGAATGGAAAAAAGTCCCTACCTTTGCAACCGCAAAACCAAGGGGGACACCCCGAGGGCTTGCAAAAACGTTTTTTGGTGTCATAGCTCAGTTGGTAGAGCAAAGGACTGAAAATCCTTGTGTCCCCGGTTCGATTCCTGGTGACACCACCGCGAGAAAGCATTGGGATTCCCCCAATGCTTTTCTTTTTCCCCACACAGAACAACTTCGAAAACGAAACCGAAAGACCAAACTTTTCGGCTGTAAATGCAAAATGAGTTTTTGAGTTTTTGAGTTTTTGAGTTTGGGAGTTTTTGAGTTTGGGAGTTTAAACCCCGAAGGGACGGCAGAGCACAGGCAGGGGCAGCGCTCGGCTCTGCCGCTTGGCTTGTCCAAGAAGCCCCTGCCACCGCAACGCAACGGAAACAGCACCGAAGGTGCGACAGAGGAAAACATTGCACAAAATTCTATTTGCAAAATGCAAAATGCAAAAAATCCATTTTGTGGGGTCGGCAGAAGTTCTTAGACAAGCCAAGTAGCGCAAGCGCTGAAGGTGCACCTCTTAGCGCCCATTATCCGGATAAGTCAAAGAAATTCAATCATATAATCAAAATACGACAAAGATAAGATTACTGCTTGCTGTCGCGGAAGGCCTTGCTTGCTGTCGCGGAAGGCCCTGCTTGCTGTCGCGGAAGGCTCTGCTTGCTGTCGCGGAAGGCCCTGCTTGCTGTCGCGGAAGGCCCTGCTTGCTGTCGCGGAAGGCCCTGCTTGCTGAGGCAGTTTTTGGTCTCCACCCATAGATTTTGCATTTTGCATTTTGCAAATAGAAAATTTAGTGTGTATCTTTGCTGGAAGTTTTTCCACACTATTGGTTAGCATTCTTTACTTCTGAAGGGTATTATAGGCAAAGGAACGTAAATGGAACGAGAGACAGTGCAACGTCTGTTCATGCAGCACTATGCGCGGATGTACCGGCTGGCGCGCACGCTGCTCTACGACGAGCAGGATTGCGAAGACGTGGTGAGCGACATTTTCGAGAGTCTGCTCGCTGCTTCTGTGGTGCTGTTGCCCGAGGGCGAGGAGCGCTACCTGCTGACCAGCGTGCGCAACCGTTGTCTGAAGAGGCTCAGACATGAGGCAATCGCCAAAGGTTCCCTTCCAGACCTCTCCAAAGGGGATGAGCCTGAGGATGAGCGGCTGGCCGACATCATGGAGTTCGTGACCGGATGCCTCTCGGCGCAGGAGCAGCGCATCTTCGGCCTGCGCTTCACCGAGGGTCTGAGCTACGAGGAGATTGCCTCGAGCGAAGGCATCAGCCGCGTAGCCGTATGGAAGCACTTATCGCACGCCATTACGGCCATCAAGAACCAGTTTAATCGCAGAAGCCTATGAAACAAGTCGAAGACAAGCGGACGTTCCTGCGCATGCAGGAGCATCCCGAAGAATATTCCGACCAAGCGCTGGAGGCGATGATTACCGACCTCGACAGCTGCCCCGACACGGAAGCGGCGTGGCGACGATTCGCGCAGAGGCATCCGCGGCAAACGCGGCGAAGCCGGCTTCTTGCACGCTTCATGGCCCTGTCGAAACTAAGGAGAATAGCAGCCATAATACTCGTCGCAATCTTTCTCAGCGGACTCAATTATGCCGCGTTTTCCATCTTCCGAATCTTGCTGCCAAGGGGCGGGAAAGAGCCTTCCGAAGTCGCGACAGTGCGGCAGAGGAGACCGCAAAGCGACGACACCATCCCGCCCGACACCCTATTCCGCTTCGACAATGTGCAGTTGGACAGCATCCTGACGATGGTGGGCCGACACTACGGCCGCGAAGTGGTTTTCCGCGACACGGCCGCGCGCTCCCTGCGCCTCTACACATCGTGGCACAGCGCACAGCCGATAGAGGACTTTGTGGAGCTGCTGAGAGAGTTCGATGCGTTTCGTCTCACCGACGAGCACGACACGCTGTTTGTGGAATCCACAAAGCCGAGGGAGCAGAGGCGATGAGACACACTTTCCTATACCTTATTATATATTTAGGGCTGATACCTCTCCCGACCTATCCCAACGAGGGGAAGAGGACAGAGGGTGAGCATAGCGTCGGTTTGTCGCAGTCGGCCTCCGGGCCGTCTTCCGTCCTCTCTCCCAGAGGAGACAGCGGGAAGCCGCTTGTCTTCCGTGGCGAATCGCTGGCTACGGCACTGGCTATGCTGCGCGACGCGCAGACGAAATACGACATCAACTTCATTGCCAACGATCTGGAAAGGATGCCGGTGACGGCAAGCCTCCGCAATCTGTCTGTACCCGAGGCTGTGGAGAGACTCTGCCTCGGACTGCCGGTAAAGGTGAAGACGAAAGGACGGCAGATATTCGTGCAGTACGACAAGAATCACAGGAAGCGCACCATAAACCTGACAGGAAGCGTGCTCGATGCGTATTTACGCGAGGACCTGATAGGCGCAAAGGTGGAGCTGCTGGACGAGGACAGCACACTTATCGACTCGACGAGTGCCAGAAAGCGCTTCTTCTACTACGAGAGGAACGGCGCGGAACAGGAGTACTATGCCGCACAATTCACGTTCACGGTGCCCGCCCAGTCGCGGCACTTCATCTTCCGCATCTCCAACGACGACTATCGGACAGTGTGCTTCCATTACGTAATGGACAATGTCGGCCGCAGAGAGACGTCGCGCACCCTGCCGCCCTTCTACCTGCACAAGAAATCGAAGACCCTGCAGGAGGTGACCGTCACGGCTTCGCGCGTCCGTCTCTATTACAAGGGAGACACCATTGTCTATAACGCCGATGAATTCAAGCTTGCGGAAGGCTCGATGCTCGATGCGCTGCTGAAACAGCTGCCGGGCGTGGAACTGAAGAGCGACGGACGCATCTATCACAATGGCAAGTTCGTGGACGACCTCTTGCTCAACGGCAAGGACCTCTTCCGGGGCGACCGCAAGCAGATGCTCGAGAATCTGCCTGCCTACACGGTAAAGGACGTGGCCATCTACGACAAACAGACGGAGGAAAACGAATGGCTGGGGCGCGTGGACGAGGGCAGCCAGCGCTATGTCATCGACGTGCGCCTGAAGAAGGAATACATGGTGGGCTGGATGACAAACGCAGAGGCAGGAAGAGGCCTTCGACAGGACGAGAGGCCCTACCTGGCCCGCCTCTTCGCAATGCGCACCGACGAACTTTCGCACATCCGCTTCTTTGCTAAAGCCAATAACCTGAACGACGAGGGTGTATTCGATATGATGCGGGGCGACGGATGGAAACCAGGCAGGTCGGGCATGCTGCGCCGCAACGAGCTGGCACGGATGGATGTCAACCTGACGAGCAGCGACAAGAAGAGGGACTACTTTGTCTATGTGGGAGTGCTTCACGCAAAGGAATGGCAGGACAGTCGCACAATGACGCAGACCTTCCTGCCCAAGGGCGACACCTACGACTATGCGTTTGGCCAAAAGAGGGACGAAGACTGGGATGCGATGCTTTGGAACCGATTCATCCATAAAGGCATGCAAATGAGGATCGAGGCAATGGCCGAAGCCAGCTACCGATATTTCCACCACTCCTCGGGCAGCACGGCGGGCCTCTTCTTGGCGCCGGTCGAGGTTAGCCGCCAGCTGCTCGACGACCTATACTCCCCCTCGTCAGCCCACCCGAACCTACGCGATACACTCATCAACCGCCAGCTACGCGAGAGCAAAGGCGAGGGCCACGACCTCAGGACTAACGCACGGTTGCTCGGCACTCTGAAAATAATGGGCAGCAACGATTACATGAACTTCGGCATCGACGGCAATTACAGCGAGAATGCTCGAAGGCAGTTCGGCAGGCAGCAGGTCAGCCCCGACATCTTCCGCCACCAGTACATCGATACTCCGCCGCGTAGCAAGTTCGAGCTGGCTCCTTTCGTATCGTACACCCTTTCACTTGGCGAGGGCTACCGTTCGTTGGTCGCTGGCTATCGGATGAACCATAACAATCAGCGCGAACAGGAGATCATCTATCGCCTCGACCGCCTGGCTGGAGCCGACTCGAGCTTTTCAAGTCCGATCGACGAGCTGCCGAGCGTGAGCGAATATCAGCAGGCTCTCGACCGGAAGAACAGCAAACTGAGTCATTACATAGACAACAGCCATAGTACTTGGCTGTACTTCAAATACGGATTCAGACAAGCAGGTTGGGGAAGGCTATACCTCGATGCGAACCTGAATGCCACGCTCAGCCATCAACGCAACGACTACGAGCGAGGCACCATCGACACCGTTCTCCACCGCTTCACCCCGACCTACGAGTTCTCCATCAAGCCGTGGCTCAGGACAAAGGGGAGCCATCATGCAGGATTTGAAGTGAAGATGAGGAACCAGGCACCCGACCTGCTGAACCAAGCCGCCATTGTCGATGACACCGACCCCATGAACATTCGTATCGGCAACCCCTACTTGCACTATGCGCTACGCTCGGAAGCGACTCTCGACGGCAACCTGTATTCGATGGACAAGCGTATGCACAACCGCCTCGACCTGAACTATGGCTTCACGCAAAACGCCATCGGCATGGGGCAGACCTACGACCGAAAAACTGGCCGACGCACTTACAGCCCGACAAACGTGAACGGGAACTGGGATGCCTTCGCACGCCACACCATCAGCCACAGTTTCGGCGATGGCAGGAAGCATAGCAGCGGAATGGTGACGCAGTTCAGCTATCGCAACAGTGTGGACCTGATGGGCGAAGACTCCGACATGCCTTCAGCGAAAAGTACTGTCCGCACGGCGACAATCTCTTTCGAACCGCACGTCAGCCTCTCGCTTGGCAAGCATACTCTCGGCTTTTCGTCGGATATTGCATGGAACCGCTACTCGAGCGACCGCTCGACATTCCGGAACATCGACGCTTGGCAGTATCGCATCGGCACTGACGCCATTGTCCACCTTCCTTGGAAATTCGACCTCACCACCGACCTCACGCTCTATGGCAGGACTGGCTATTCCGACTCGCAGCTCAATACTGCCGACCTCGTCTGGAATGCTCGCCTCGCTCGTCCCGTCGTCAAGGGTAATCTCCTCCTGATGGTTGATGGTTTCGACATTCTCGCCCAACTCTCCAACGTCACTCGGGTCATCAATGCGCAAGGCCGCACAGAAACCTACTCCAACGTCCTGCCTCGTTATGTCCTCTTCCACGCTGTCTGGCGCTTTTCCCGACAGCCGAAAAAACAATAGGCGTATCCTGATTCACTCGAGAAATCTCCAACAGTTCGACAGAACTCAAATACAAAGAAGACTATCAGACTCACTTTACAATAGACAACAGGGCAGGTGAAAGAAATGAGGTATCGAAGATTTTTCCATAGATAGCCTGCCCCAAACGTGCCGAGCCGCTGCGAAGCGATTCGGCATTTCTCGACAAAATGCATAAAAAGCAGGGTGATGCGCATATTTCTTGCTCATTATGCTCTTTGTATGCAAAAAATGTTGTAACTTTGCACGCAGAAACCCATAAATTCAATAATTATGCACGACACAAAGGACAAAAAGGCACGCTTGCAACTGATACGCATGATTGTGAGCAACCAGGCCGTGGCAAGCCAGTACGACCTGCTGGAGGAGCTGGACAAGGCGGGGTTCTCGAGCACTCAGACCACACTGAGTCGCGACCTGAAGCAGCTACGCATTAGCAAGGTAAGGGCGCGCAACGGGAAGTCGGTCTATGTGCTGCCAAACGACGGACAACACATGCCCGCCCCAAAGCAGCGTGAGGAGGTCAGTATGACGCGATGGGGCGTGATGTTTTCGGGCAACCTGATGGTGGTGCACACTCCGCCCGGGCATGCCAGCATGGTGGCCTACGACATCGACTGTGCGCGAGAGGGTATCTTCCTGGGCACGGTGGCCGGCGACGACACGGTGATCGTGGTGATGGCCGAGGGCGCCGAGAGGGCCGATGCCACCCGCCGCATTCAGAAGATAATCCCCTCGCTGCATGGCAAAGTGAAATTCAAGGATACAGACGATGGAAAAGAACTCACAGATTGACGTGATGGTGGCCGACGAGTGCCACGAGAAATATGTAGATACGATACTCCGCACCATCGAGGATGCGGCAAAGGTGCGCGGGACGGGCATCGCCAAGCGCACCCACGAATACCTGACCTCGAAGATTCGCGAGGCGAAGGCCGTCATTGCCCTGCAGGGCGACACGTTTGCCGGATTCAGCTACATCGAGACGTGGGAGAACAAACGTTATGTGACCACCTCCGGACTTATCGTCCATCCCGACTTCCGCGGGCAGGGCATTTCGAAGCGCATCAAGGACATGACTTTCACACTGGCACGTATGCG
>JAILBW010000077.1 GCA_024680695.1 Bacteroidaceae bacterium | reverse complement strand
TATTGAAATAATTAGTAACTTTGCACCGACCAGTTGGACCGAACAGGGCTGGCGGGTCAAAAAACTTATTGGATTACGAGGCTGAGGCACGAGCTGCCCCTGGCCGAGTGAAAGGACGTTTACGAACGTTATCTTCTACATTCAAACCTGGAAAACTTGAGTCCAAGAAGAAACGCAATCGCAGCGTCCGCGCGGGTGATTTGTAACCTATCCTTTTGTTTATTAGGTATAGAGTGCATATATCCCCCGACGTGGGCCATCTGGTTGCTTATCCTTGGACGAGGCAATTTCCAGGGCCTGACAGTGGGATAAGCGAGTACTGAGCTACCCACGTCTTTTTTATATCCAGACATTTAACGGAAGTTGTGCCGAGTCGGGGTGGCTGGGAGGTAAAGAACGGATGTCTGTTGACATACAAATAAAGACTGCAATCCGGGGAACTGGAAAAACTTAAGAACTCTTCCCTCGGAGGAAAGTTAAATCCATCCACATTGCTGGATGAGAGAGAAGCACCTAACCTACAGGTGGTGCATGTGAATGTAAAGAGGAAACTTGCCTCTCAGCCTACTTCAGGGGGTGGCCGATTCTCCCAAAGGGCTGGCAAGCCTAAGGTTGTCAGAGGGAAACGTCCTACAAGTCCATGTGGGTATTGTCGTACCGACTGGGTAGATCTCGACGAGCGAGAGCTGGTAGAGTAGGGTGCTGTAGGCGGGAATGGCGCTTGAGCCCTTCTCCGCGTAGGCCAACTATATGAGGGACAGGGCAGACACCGCTACTGTAAAGCCGGTGTCTGGGACTTAGTCAGGAAGCATCTGAACCTACCTTAAGGAAAAGAGGCGGAGAAGGTCACGGCTCGATTATTTTCTGGTAAGCCAACCGCTCGTCGCCATTCGCAAGGAGGATGATTCCACAGTAGGAAAAACCATGTTTCCCTATGTTGTGCCGCATGATGCTGTTGTCTCGATGAGTGTCTATGCGGATGTTCCTCTCGCGAGAGAAGCAGAAATCCATGATGTCGCTGAAGATGTGGCGCGTCTCAGGGTAACTGGCGATGCGATGGATGACGTGATAAGAAAGTTCATCATCCATCCATTCCCCTTCATAGATGACTTTGTAGGTGGGTTCTGGGGAAGGAAGGAAAGCGAAGTAGGCGATGATCCTGTCCTCTTCCTCTATTACAAATCCACCGTCCTTTTCTATGTCGGCAGCGATGACTTTCTCTGAAGGATAGCCTTCTCCCCATTGGAGCATGTTGCCCGACTGCCGCATGATTTTTCTGGCTGCATCCATGACCTTCAGGATCTCTGCCATGTCGGCCAGTTTGGCTTCTCTTATCTTTCTGCTCATGGCTGTGATTTCTTTTGACGTTTCTTTTTCTCTGGATCAATGGAAAGCTGGAACAGCTTGGCTGCCAATGCACCGCTGATGTTGTGCCATACGCTGAATACTGCTCCTGGAATGGTGGCAAGAGGATATGCCGCAAAATGCAGGACAGCCAACGACGAGGCGAGACCGGAATTCTGCATGCCTACCTCGATGCTGAGTGCAACGCACTTAGACTTCTCCAATCGTAAGAGATGACCTACAAGGAAACCGATGGCGAGGCCAAGCAAATTGTGAACCATAACCACCACAACAACCAGCAGACCGCCTACCAGCAGTCTGTCTGCATTATGCGAAACGATGATGCCCACCACCAATGCAATGGCTATCGAGGAGAGTGCCGGCAGGTAGGGTGTGACACGACGTGTCAGCTCAGGAAGGAAACGCTGGCAGAGCAAACCACAAACAATGGGTGCGATGACCACATAAACTATACTCAGCAACATGCCGACGGTATCTACGTCGACCATCGTTCCGGCCATAAGCCAAACCAGAAGCGGAGTCATCAACGGGGCAAGTAATGTCGATGTGGCAGTCATGCCGACAGAAAGAGCCAAATCGCCTTTTGCCAAATAGGTGATGACATTGGAAGCCGTACCTCCTGGGCAGCAACCTACGAGGATGACACCCAATGCTACCTCCTTGGGGAGAGAGAACATCCATGTCAGCAGCCAGGCAAGCAGCGGCATCACGGTATATTGTGCCAGGCAGCCGAAAAGAATGTCTTTCGGACGGCTCAGCACAATTCTGAAATCATGTGGCGACAACGTCAGTCCCATTCCAAACATAATCACCCCCAGCATCGGGTTGATAACCCATGTGTCAATCCACACAAACGATGCTGGAACGAATAGTGACAGCACTGCTACCAGCAGCACCATCAAACCCATCCAACGGGCTATGAAATCACATACCTTTTTCATCTTGGTCGCAAAGGTACAAAGAAAACTCGACAAAAGTGAACCATAGTAAGAAAAAAAAGGCTTGCTGAAGCTTGATGTTGCGTCAGCCTTGGCTGGGTAAGAGTTGGCTGCCGTCTGGAGGTCTTGTCGGAAGATGATGCTAAAAGCTTCGAAGCTATGGCGGCACAGGCTTCAGCATCAGCAAACGCATGGTGATGCCGTTGCAAGTCATAGTCACAGGCGGTAGCTACGGTGTGAAGCTAATTCACAGAGGACAGGCAGGCGCAAGGCTCATCAGAGGGAAAAGTTCTATAGGCCTGTCTTATCAAGTGTCTACCTTTGCCGACGCAGGAGCACGCTCTTGTTAAGGTATAGAGTAACAATAAACTTACAAAAAAGGCTCACCTTTTGCGGGTGAGCCTTCCGTATGTGAGGATGTCTTGTTATTTCCATGTGGGTACTGTCGTACCGACTGGATAGATTTCGACAAGCGAAAGCTGGTAGAGTAGGGTGCTGTAGGCGGGGATGGCGCTCGAGCCCTTCTCCGCGTAGGCCAACTGTTGCGGGATGTACACCATCCAGTTGTCTCCCCTCACCATGTATTGCAGGGCGGTACTGAAACCTTCGATGACGTTTGCCACCTCCATTGTCTGCGGGGCTGCCGTCTTAGGGTCATAGTCGCCGTAGTACGACTGGCTGAAGACGGCCATGCGCGATTCCTTGGCTCCCTTCTCATTGGTGTATTCCGTCCGCATCGTCCATCCGCGGAAGTTTATTCTCACCTTGTCGGTGAAGGCGGGTGAGATGGTATCGCCCTCGGCTTTTGGCTCGCGTGGCAGGATGCGGACGCAGATGCTGTCGGTAACGGTCGCTGATGCGTCGGCGCTGCTCCACAGGGTCCTGTACATGCGCCACTCGCAATGTTCCTCCCATGCCGTGCCGTATTGAGTCTTGGCTTGGGCGATGGCGGTGCGTGCCGAGTCGGCCACCTCGAGGAACCATGCCGTGTTGCGTGCCTTCCAGTTGTAGTAGGGATCCCATTCGTCGTCCTTCTCGGTGCAGGAGGCGAGTAACAAGAGCATTACGGCCAGCAGGCTCACTCCTGCCCTCCCTTGTAGAGAGGAGGTGGTATGCACTGGCCGTTTGTTGTCCTTGCGGAAAATAGACTTGTGATTCCTCATTGTCTTAAAATGTGTTCTCTCCTGATTCCTTTTGCAAAGGGTGGGGGAGGGCTTTCTACAGTAGTTTCTTCAGCAGGCTAGTTATGCTCACCTCATCCTCGATGATGCCGCGCAGGTCGGCGATATTGACGCGGCGCTGTTCCATCGTGTCGCGGTCGCGCAGGGTGACGGTGTTATCCTCGAGTGTCTGCGGATCGACGGTCACACAGTAGGGTGTGCCGATAGCATCCATGCGGCGGTAGCGCTTGCCTATCTGGTCCTTCTCCTCGTACTTGCAGTTGAAGTGGAAGCGCAGGTCGTTGATAATCTCCTGTGCCTTCTCGGGCAGACCATCCTTCTTCGTCAGCGGGAACACGGCCAGCTTCACGGGTGCCAGTGCGGCTGGCAAGTGGAGCACGGTGCGCACATCGCCCCCGGGCAACTGCTCTTCCTCGAAACTATGGCACATTACGGAGAGGAACATGCGGTCCACGCCGATGGAGGTTTCGATGACGAACGGCGTATAGCTCTCGTTTGTCTCGGGGTCGAAGTATTCAATCTTCTTGCCCGAGTACTTGGCGTGCTGCGAGAGGTCGAAGTTCGTGCGTGAGTGGATGCCCTCCACCTCCTTGAAGCCAAACGGCATGTGGAACTCGATGTCGGTGGCTGCATTGGCATAGTGAGCCAGCTTGTCGTGGTCGTGGAAACGGTAGTTCTCGGCACCGAAGCCCAGCGCCTGATGCCAAGCCATGCGCGTCTGCTTCCACTTCTGGAACCATTCCAACTCGGTGCCAGGCTTTACGAAGAACTGCATCTCCATCTGCTCGAACTCGCGCATGCGGAAGATGAACTGGCGTGCGACGATTTCGTTGCGGAAGGCCTTGCCAATCTGTGCGATGCCGAAGGGGAGCTTCATGCGGCCCGTCTTCTGCACATTCAGGTAGTTCACGAAGATACCCTGTGCCGTCTCGGGGCGCAGGTAGATGGTCGAGGCTCCCTCAGCGGTGCTGCCCACCTCGGTCTTGAACATCAAGTTGAACTGGCGCACCTCTGTCCAGTTGCGTGTGCCGCTGATGGGGCATACGATCTCCTCGTCGAGGATAATCTGGCGAAGTTCGTCCAGGTCGTTGTCGTTCATTGCCTTTGCAAAGCGTGCGTGCAGTGCGTCGCGCTTCTGCTGATGCTCTATTACGCGGGCGTTGGTCGCACGGAACTGTGCCTCGTCGAACGCTTCGCCGAAGCGCTTGGCGGCCTTGTCTATCTCCTTCTGTATCTTCTCGTCGTACTTGGCTATCTGGTCCTCGATGAGCACATCGGCGCGATAGCGCTTCTTCGAGTCGCGGTTGTCGATGAGGGGATCGTTGAAGGCATCAACGTGTCCGCTGGCCTTCCATGTCGTTGGGTGCATGAAGATGGCTGCGTCGATGCCGACGATGTTCTGATGGAGCAGTACCATCGACTGCCACCAGTACTGTTTGATGTTGTTCTTCAGTTCCACGCCGTTCTGCCCGTAGTCGTACACGGCGCCCAGTCCATCGTAGATGTCGCTGCTGGGGAATACAAATCCATACTCTTTGCAGTGGGACACTATCTTCTTGAAAACGTCTTCTTGCTGTGCCATAATGCTTTTTTATGATTTAACGATTTGCCATTTGCTTAATTCGGGTGCAAAGGTACGAATAAGTGAGAAGAGTTCAAAAAACAAAGGAGTTTTTTTTGCCCTCTCGAGCGAAAGTACTTTCGAACGATAGTTCAAAGTTACGATTAAGTTTGCAAAATGCCAAACATGTTCGGGCATTTTCGGACAGGAGTACTTCTATATACTTGCGCACACGCGTGCGGGAGTGTAAAAATGGCAATCTTTATTTTATCACAACCTTACGTCCTTCGTGGACATACACTCCACTCGTCGTCGGCTTTACATTAAGTTTCCTGCCGTCGAGGAAGTACCACGCGCCTCCCTCCGTTTCCCCTCTATACAGGGTGGGGACAAGGTTGGGGTCTTCCTCGCCGAAGTCCAGGTGGAATGCACTGGCCTTGACACCGGCGTTCTGCTTGATGTAGGGTACCGAGAAGTAGGCGCGGAATGAGCGGATGTCGTTGTCGATGGTCGAGTAGTATAGTGTGTTCGCATTGCCCAGGAACAGGATACTTTTGTCGTCCGCCGTCACTGGCATGGGTGAGTAGCAGCCCACCATCTGCACCTCCTGCAGCTTATCGTCGGCGTCGCTCACCGTGGTAGCATCCGTTGCGTCGATAGTTACGCCGCTGAACACGGGGTTTTTCAGGTCACGCGTCTCTGTGCTGGCCTCGTCGTAGCCATCGGCCTTCGTCCACTTCACGATATACGGCACTCCTGCCGCAATGGCGTTGGCTTTCTTGAAGGTCAGGTAGAGTGTGCCGTCCGTCGGGTCGAAGCCGTTCTTCCCCGTCACGTCCAGCTCCATCAGCGTGGCATCCGCGAAGTCCGTGTGCGCCGCAATCTGTCCGGCACTCAGCGCAAAGGGCAGGCACAGCGTGTTCCACGCCCCGTCCTTGTAGAGCGTGCGGCCAGTGAGGACAACGTCGCAGTCTGTGTTCTTATACGTTTTCAGTGTCCCCGTGTTGTCTGCATTGTCTGAGAGGCTGACAGGGAGACTGATGATGTAGGGAGCGGCACCTGTGCCTATTGAGCTGTTATTCTTGAATATAATGGGCGTGGAAGGGGAGTATGTGAATACGATTCCACTTGTATAGACCTTAAAATAGAGCTGTTGCTGTTCTATGGTGTTATTGCCATAGACTGTCAGATAGGCGAGTTCGGGATTTGTACCCGAACCGACATTCTTCTTGCCTCGGATAGTCTCCCCGCAATAGACGGCTACAATGGCATCGGTGACAATCTGACCATTCTGCACAACCTGTGCAGTAATTGTCATGCTCCCCTGATAGCAGCGGAAATTAACATTGGGAAACGGATTTTCCTGTGCCAAGAGACTGGCACTCCCCACGAAGAAGAGGAGAAGACCCACCCCCAGCCCCTCCCACGGAGGGAGGGGAGAGGATAGTCTTGCAAACAGTTTCTTCAATATTTTATTAATCAGTTTCATTTCACAGTCCTCTTTTGTCCGTTGATGATATACACACCCTTTTGTAATCTATGACCAGACGATTGACTATTATCTATCTTACGTCCACTGAGGTCATATATAGAGGTGTTGCCCACACCATCATGAATCTCGAAGATACCATCCGTATCTCTAAGGTTGATGATTACCGGGTGTTTGGGCGTACCATAGACAGCATCTGTCTCATAGGTGAGGGTGAATGGAACATCTACGACTTCATTCCCTAAGGCAACCTTGAATGTCAGCTCACAAGCCTCGTCGCCTGGAATGGTGAGGTATGCGATGCCTTCATCATTCGTCATAGCTGCTGCGCGGCATTCGTCGCCGGCAAATACGCCCAGTTCCATGTTGCTCAAGGGACGTCCTTTGTCAACCAGTTTCACAGCCATGATGGCATTGTCGGGATAGCTGCGGAAATTGATGGGGGTGAAGGTCTTGGAGGCTTGAGCAGGCTGAATTTTCCTAACTGCAGATATGTGTCGTGGGCCCGAGGTAACAGTTCCTGGATAACTGAACGACTGCTGGACGGCACTTGAGTCTGAGACAGTCACTACAGAGCTATACAGCTGATAGCCCAATCCAGGTTCCATAATCAACAGAGAGCCACTCCAATCGTAGGAATCCCAATATGTGAAGCCACGCTGTGTTTTCTGGATATCACCATTGCCCTTCGTCAGGCCTGCAAGTGCATCGCCAACCGAAGCTGCCTGACGGCCATAGTAGCCAATCCAGTTCCAACCATAGTAAATATTGATTGGCGTATTGACGCTACTGCCTATTACACGCAGCTTGCGGTCGGCATTCATCTGCACGGCGTACATCTCAGTATTCGTCAGACTGCCTGTCAAGTCGCCGCCCCACACACCATTCTCGCGCTTCAGATAACCAGCGCCTTGACTCTTTACTGTCAGCACATCGTCGGCCACGTTCTTGAAGAGTTCTGGCACCGTCATATTTTCGGCTGCGACATTAAATGATATCCAGTTCCAACCTGCCTTCAGCTCTATCTGCTGCTCCATCAGGTTCTGGACATTGAACTGAAGAGCATCGGCGTATGCGCCCAACAAACTCAGTGGCGCGAATTTCACAGAATTATTTGCGCCCCACAGCACCACAGGATAGGTGGTTCCCGTCGAAGCATCGTAAGCACGCAGGGTCACGTCCTGTACGTTTTCGTCAGAGCTGCCATAGATATCCATCGTGATGTAATAGCCACCATAGCGTTCGTTGTACTGCGGTTGAGCTATTCCGCGGCACTCCTCACCGATGAAGGCGGCCAGAATGTCGTCTTCGTCCTCGCTGGCTACATTGTCGATGACGAGTTGTCCGATGACGTTCATCGTCGATTCGTAATTGTATGGATTGATAGCCCAGTCGGGCACATTACCCGTCACCTTAATGTTCAGCGTGAGCGGTGTGTCGATGTTGTCGTTGCCTGTCAGATAGACGGTTACCTCGTTGCGACCCAAAGGAGCCGAAGGCAAGATGGTGAATTCAACCTCTGTCTCCGAGAGCGGATTAGTCTCGCCGTTCTCCACACTGGCCTCAAGCCATGCAGGCAGGCCGCTCAGCGTCCACATCTGTTGCTGTCCGCCCTTGTTCACCACGGTGGCAGTCAACGTGTTGGCGGTTGTCTGTCGCAGTTCTGCGCTTAGGCTGTTCTCAGCCCAAACGAGTTGGTTCTTGTTGACAAAGGCCGACCACATCACGGGTTCGCTGTAGTTGCCATTCTCGTCTGTCAGGTAACGGACGGTGAAGTTCAGCGTGCAGCCCTCGATGGTGGCGGGATCCTCATCAATATCGATGACAATCTTCGTGTCGGAAGCGGTGTAGTTGAAGCTGACATTCGTCTCCACAGGCTTCGGACGCATGGCGGGAGCCTCGTCGGTGAATTCGAGCCCCTGTGACTGGGGATTGAGCGATGTGAACTGTGCCGTCAGGCCGCTGCCTATCATGTCGTCGGCAGTACCCTGGGTCACCAGCTGCTCGAACTGGTCACGTACGTTCTTCTCGAACGGGTAGTAGGCCACCAGTCCGTCTTCGTTGCCCGTCAGTCGCACCTTACGGTTCGCGATGAGCTTGTTGGCATTGAGCGTGGCGTCCCAGACACGCACCTCGTCAATCTCGCCCTTGAGGTTGCGGTCGAAGATATTGTAGCTGCCTGCGGTGATGACAGTGCGGCGGGCACCGATGATGATATTGTCGGTGGCGATGCTGCCCACATAGGAGGCAGTGGTGGTCAGGCGGCGCACGCCATCCACATAGACGGCGGCAGCACCCTGGCGCAGCACGTTCAGCGCCACATGGTGCCAGGCGTTGTCGGTCAGCGATATCGTGCCCGCATCGTAGGTGGCCGGCTGCTGTTCCTGACCATATATATATTTGCCGTTGCTCAGCTTCAGCTTGCCTTGAGCGTCTAACCACAGGCTCACCTCGCCGGCCTGCAGCAGCTGTGCCTCGCCCGTCTGCTGGCCGGCACGCATCCACAGCTCTACGGCATAGTCGTCTGAGGGGCTATAGGACATTTCGTAGGCAGGCAGCATCAGATAGCTCTGTCCGTCAAGGGCGAGCGCCTTGTTCTTGTTGTTCAGATACCACGTCTCGTTGGCCATCCTGAGATGACGGTTGCGCGAGTAGTCGCGGATGCTTGTGCCCTCGCCCTCGTCCATCTTCCAATAGCCGATGAGGTGGCGCGTTGACGGGTTCTTCGTCTTCGAGCGGTTCAGCAGGGCCGTTGTCATATCGTGTGCCTCATCCCAGAGCAGCAGTTCGTGTATGGCTCCCGAGATGTGCTTTCCCACGGTGAGCGGGCCGTTGCCCTTGTAGGCCACAGCATTCTTCCCAGTGAAGAGCTCAATCTCATCCGCATCCTTGGCGACGGTGGCGTTCAACTTGCCGTTACCGTAGCTCAGCGAGAGGAACACCCATGCCTCTGTGGGTATGGCATTCTCGGAAGTGTAGGTTTCGGAACCGATTGTCACCACCAGATGGTTCGTGGCATCCGTGCCCACAGACATCTTGGCGCTGCCTTTGCCGTGACTGAGCAGCGTGCCTTCTCCACCGTTGAGGTTCACCCACATGTCGATGGAGAAGTCCTTGCCAGCCAGGTTGATGTCGGCCTCGGTCTGTGCCGTAACCTCGGAATTCTGCATGGAGAGCGCCGTATGGTGAGCAATGTCGGCCCCGTTCAGTACGCCCGTCACCTTGAAGTTATTCTCCTGCGACAGCATGCCCTTTAAGAAGTTCTCGTTGAAGGTCACGCTCAGTTCGTCGCCGGGAGAGAGGATGCCGTCGGCAGGCTCAGGCTGTCCCAACGGGCGCGGACGCATCATGTCCTTCACAAGGGCAATTTCCTCTGACGAACGATAAATCTCCCCATTATCGTATGAGCAGACGGAGAGACAACGGAAGAGGTAGTTGCCGTCGGTGAACGAACCCATGGGCAACGTGTAGGTAACCGTCGGTCCTGTCGAGGGCAACAACTCCTTGTTCGGGTTATCGCCTACGGCATTCGGGTCGATGACATATTCTCTCACATTCGTCCATTCGGCGGAACCCTGCTTCTTGTACTGCAGGCGGAATGCCTTCAGGTTGTTGTAGTTGCGGTCGAAGCCCGAGAATGTCAGTCTCAGGTCGGAGCCCGTCTGCGTGTTCATCAGTGTGTTCGAGAGTGCCAGTTCGACGGGTGATGACGATGGCACAAAGTAGGCAAAGATAAAGACCGTGTCGGCAATCTCCTCGGGCTCGGAATCGGAAGCGAACACAATGCCTATGCCCTTGCCGAACAGATCGTTCTCGTCATCACGACAGCCCTCGTATCTGAGGATGCCGGGTTGCGTCTGGCGCAGTTGCAAGGTCTTGGTCAGCGTCTGACTACCAGGCACCTTGATGAGACGACCCTCGGCGGTGAGCACCTTGCCGTCGATGCTGAGTTCTGCACCGTCGGGATTTGTCTCGTCGAGGAAGAACAACCTGTAGGTGACGTCCTCGCCAATCTCTGATTGATTACTCAGTCGAAGCGTGTAGTTGGCCGCTGAGCCGCTCGGAATGTCGCTGACGGTGTTCACATCTACGCCAATCTGCGGCACTTCAATCTGCATCGTCTTCTCCATGATGACGGGATGTTCGCTGTTTTTCATATAGTAGTGGGTGCGCACTTCGTCCTCGTATGGGTTGCAGGTTTGTCCGCCGCGGGTGCGGAAGATGGGGCCGAAGGCACCATACTGATAGACATCGACCGTCAGGGCATCGCTGCCCTCCTCGGCCAGTGTATAGCTGAACGACGAGATTTCCGAGTAAGTGGAGTCCTTAGCCTCATGGCGTCCACCCATGGCCTGAATCTCTACGTCACAGTCAATACCCCAACCTTGCCAATCATTGCCGGTATGATTGCCGATGAGTGCGCCAGCCTTGACGGTCCAATCCCAGGCCGTAGTGCTGTCCGTCTGGCACTCAATCGAATAATTGTAGCTCGAGCCACCGTCGAATGAGTGGTTGACATACTTCACCTTTTTCTTGTCATTGCGGCGTTCGTAGGCCTCCACCTTCTGCCTTTCATTTAATTCCAGATTCTTCTGCCACGTCTCAATCTGCGTGTTATACCACTTCACCTTATCCTCTGTACAACACCCTATCTTAATCGCCCACTGGAACAACTGTGCAGTAGTCTTGACAGAATCAGGACGCTCCTTGGTGGGCCTAGGAATAACGACGGTATATGTGCCTTCCTCGCCAAAATGCTCGTCGCCGGGAGAGAGCGTGGTGAGATATAAGTTGCCTGCATCTTTGCCTCGATTGTGCATGCCCAAGCGATTCTTGGGATTGTAGTTGTTGATTTCATCCTCCGTCGTGGGGGTCAGCAGAGCATTGCGCAATGTAATGAAGTTCGGAATCAAGGAGTTCTCGATGTAGTTTTGCGAGTAGCTGAACGTCGTACCAAACTTCAGGCCTGTGGTGATGACATCCTTCAGTCCAATATCAAACGTTGAGCCGCTATTATCCACTTTCTGGAAACCCACATGGCGCGCATTGCCGAAGATGACGTTGGTGGCCTGACCTATGAAGACATCGCCACCGGCTCCGACAAAGTCGGGTTCTTCGGAGGTGGAAAATGCCTCGGTGATGGTGGTGGTCGTCGTGACGGTTGTGCCGTTTTCGCCCTCATTCTCCATAAGGACATGAGTGGTGAGGTCATCCGCCGATTCTACCTTAACGGTTGCGGCCAGTATTTGTTGCCCACCCGGGGGGCCGACACTCGTACCTGCTATAGACTCTGTCTTGAAACCCATCTTGAAAGTCACGCCGCCATCGAAAGAGTCGGACCACGTATCGTTTTTGGTCTTTGCCACAGAGGTAACGGTGCCTGAGCTCCACTCAGCCGACGAGCCGGTGCCTGGCGGGTCGCGCAGAATCATAGTCAACTTGTCGGGACCGCTGGTGACGAAGTTGTTGCCCGTAGGCAGGTCGCCGATGATGCAGCCCGTAATGCCGTTCCACACATTTGGCTTTTCGTTGATTTCGAAGGACATGGAAATTGAACGCGTGTAAGGTGAGGCCACGTTGGGCAAACCTGCCTTCCAGAGATAACGGACCTTGCCATCCTTCCCGAGCTTCAGCTGGTTGCTCTTCAGATTGACCACATCACCCGCTTTGGCATCCAATGTCCTGCCCTCTTCATCATACACTTGGCCAGCAACGGCACATACGGCCTGGTCGTCGGAAAGGGCATTGTCGATGGTCACCACGACGTTTTCAAGAGGCACACGGTAGGAAGAAAGGTTGTCAGCATTGATATACTCTTCATAGCCTTCGAGCAGGAAGGTGTATGGGTCACCCTGCACGAAGAGCGGGGAGCCATATTTATAAACCAAATCGCCGTTGTCGTCAATATAGTGTATGTCGTTTATCAGGACATTTGTGGTGGGATCCTTGAACTGATACGAATCAATACCGAAAGAGCCGTCGTCATGGTCCTCCTGAGTGACTGTGAAGAAGGGAGGGCTGTGGTAGGCATGCTTCATGGATGTATGGTACTTGTAAAGCTCGTATGAGCCATTGTCGGCATAAAGGGTGTCGGAGAATTCTCGTCTTGCGTTGGAAAGGTCGATGAGCGTTGACTCGCCAACGACAAGCCCACTTCTTATCACCTTCATGGCATCCAACTTGTATTCCAGTGGAGGCACCAAAACTGAGAACTCACCAGTCAATGAGTCGGTGTGGATGAAAATCTTCTTGCAGTTATCTATCGTTGCACCGCGCCACGACCTGCTGTGGATGGAGTCAGTGGCCGACAGGACATCGACAGAATCTGGATTGGCGATATAGGATATGCCGTTATCGTCCTTTTTGGCATTCATATAAGGAACTTCGTTGGTGGGAGTCAGCACAAGTTCCACCACTCCGAGGTTGTTCTTGCTCAGGCCGAAGCCGACAATCTTTTCGCCTTCGATGTCGCCGCCCACTACGCGGCCCGTGAAGTTGACGAGCGTGGTGTCGCGGAACTCAAGGTTCGAGATTTCACGGTCGAAGGTGTGTAATGCCTGATTCGTACTATCAGGGTCTGCGGGGTAGCGACCGTTGGCAAACGTATGACCGTTCAGGCTGGCCTCGATGTAATGGTCGCCGATAGGTACGCTAATGGTGAAGCTGCCATCTTCGCCACTTTCGGCAATCTTGCCATTGTTCGTGCAGATGGTGCCATCGACGTAGAAGTTAACGCCCTTGACGGGATAAGATGTCCCACTGTAAAGCACCTTGCCACTCACCGGGAACGACGACACATCCGTAAAGTCAACCCCATTGTGGATGAGTGAGTTGATGCTGACATAGCGTGAACGGTTTGCCGGCGAGAATTCGTGGACACCTAACTCTGGGATGACGCTGTAGCTCGTGCCATCGCCCGAGAAGGGCACGCCACGCACCTCGAAGTAGCCCAACGAGTCGGTGTAGGCCATGAGGCTAAGCTGACTCTCGGAGGGAATGAACTCAGAGCTCTCGGCAACTGTCCTCGTCGTAGCATGGCGCTCGTTCGATACGCCTCCGGTCTTTGAAAAGTCGTATGCCTTCGACTGCTGATTCAGTCCTTCGTCCATGGGGTAGTAGATGGCCAGTCCGCTCTCGTTGCCTGCCAGCGGGTGATTGAAATTGCGCTTTATCTCCGTGTCGGTAAGCGCCTTGGTGAAGAAGCGGAACTCGTCCATGTAGCCGCGGAAGTTATTACTGGCCGTCATACTGGCAGAGTTTCCCACGGCAATTTGCTTTGCTTTCAATGCATTGGCATTCCAATTAATTAGCTTATTGTTATAGGAACGCTTTTGCGTGGTCAGGTCCGCGTAAGTTACGATGAGATCCAGTGTGGCATTGTCGTGCGAGTGGACGACAGTCAAATGGGTCCATTCATCACCAGGAATGGTGAGACCCGTCTCTTGATAGCCATCCATCCATAGCACAATCCTGTATTTCCCATAGGTAGCGGCAGGCATAATATAAATGGAGAAGACATTGTAGCTGTCGAACACAAAATATTTCTGGTTGGTGTTGGTGGAGGCCATCGCAGCAAATGTGGGATTCAGGTACATCTGCACCGTGAAGTCCTTGGCATAGAGTTTCTGGATAGTCAA
>JAILBW010000108.1 GCA_024680695.1 Bacteroidaceae bacterium | reverse complement strand
CTCGCGCTCGGCTATGCCGCTTGGCTTGTCCAAGAACTTCACGCCGGCGTGTAAGTGAGAGTCGTCTCGCAAATGTGTACGCCTGATAAGACTCGTGCTCGGCTATGCCGCTTGGCTTGTCCAAGAACTTCACGCCGGCGTGTAAGTGAGAGTCGTCTCGCAAATGTGTACGCCTGATAAGACTCGCGCTCGGCTATGCCGCTTGGCTTGTCCAAGAACTTCACGCCGGCGTGTAAGTGAGAGTCGAATCGCAAATATGTACGCCTGATAAGACTCGAACTTACACGCCTTTCGGCACCAGATCCTAAGTCTGGCGTGTCTACCAATTCCACCACAAGCGCAGATTTGCGTTGCAAAGGTACGAAGAAGTGTGCGAATAGCCAAATATATTTGAGCATTTCTTCCACATCTGCAGCCTCTCCCCTGCACAGAGGGAAGAAGCGACGGAGGGCAAAGATTTAGAGGAGGCAGGTCAATGATCAGCGCCCTCGTAATAACGGAGGATCTTTGCGGCCAACTCGGGGTTGTTCGTGGTGATGTAGTCGATGCCCATGTTGTTCATCTCGACGATCTCCGCCTCACTGTTTATAGTCCACACATTGGTGGTCATGCCCAGTTCGCGTGCCGAGGCTACCCACGAGGGGTTGTTGCGGAAGTTGGCGGCCGTATAGTCGAGACCCATGATGCCAAGCGCATGGAGCTCGGCGGGCGACTTTCCTCCGTTCAAGTAGGCCACATGGGCCTCGGGGTCGTCCTGCACGATGCGCTTGCAGATGTCCAGACTGAAAGCGATATACTCCACACGGTCGCGCAGTCCCATGCGGTGCACCATGTTCACGGTGGAGTCGGCGGCTGCCTGTCCGCGGGCCGGGTCGCTGTGGGTCTTAATTTCGATGATGAGCTTCGTGGGTCCGTCGTCGGCCTTCACCATATTGAGCAGTTCCTCGAGCGAGGGCATCGACTCGCCGTTGGAGAGTGTAAGGGCTTTCACCTGTTCAGAGGTGGACGTCTCGAGCCGTACGCCGCCGAAGGTGGCATCGTGGTTCACCATCATGACGCCGTCGGTGGTGATCCAGATATCCGTCTCGGAGCCATAGACCTTGAGGTCGAGGGCTTTCTGCAGGGAAGTGCGCGAGTTTTGGGCAGATCCGGCAACATTCCAGTGGCCGCGGTGGGCGATGACCTTGCAGCCGGGTGGCATCAGCGACACGACATTAAAGGTGGTCACACCCAGGTCCTGCATCTTAGCGCCGCGCACCAGAATCATGGAGTAGGAGCCAGACGCGAGATTCGCAGGCAAGAGGATGCGCGCTCCGCCATCGGTCAGGACGATGTCGGTGAGTTGTTCGCTGCCGCCCTCGACGGTTTGCCTGAGCTTCAGCTTATCGCCTGCGGCAAAGCCTTTTCCTCCGATGTAGTAGTAGCTGCCTGCCTTAACGGCCATTCCGGAGAGGTAGTCGATGTCCGTCACCATGTCTTCCTCTACATCAGGCTGAAGGCTGGCATACTGGTCCCAGAGGGCAGAGACTTCGTCAGCCTCGAGCGGCTTGTCATAGATGCGTGCAAAGGCTATCTGCCCCGTCCAGCCGGCATGGGCTGCAGTGCTGCTGCTCGGGTCGCCGCCAAGACAGAACCACGTAGCACCACTTGTGGGGAAGACGAGCGAACCGGACGCCTTCACGGTGTTGCGTAGCTCGCCGTCCACGTAGACGTAGGCCTTCCCCTCGTCCTTATTCCACACACCGACAAGGTGATAGAACCTGCGCGAGCGGGGTACGACGCCGCTGGTGGTCCATATCCAGGTACTCTTACCCGTCGTGGACACGTTAGGCAGGAAGGTCAGTTCGTTCTTGCGAGCACCGCTAATGGTGGTCACAAGGAAACCGGTGCCGCCTGCCTGCATCGAACTGAATGGCTTTGCCTCCACGTTGGCAATCGTGCCGGAATAGTTGCCCATGACGAGCACCTCCAGCGTGTGGCCGTCGGCCAAGGCATTGCGGAACTTCTCGTTGTTAGTATAGTCCACCTTGTAGAAGCCGGAAACAGTGGAACCCCACGAATTGCTGAAGTTGGCCACATAGCGCTGATAGGTATTGCTCCACACGGTGGAGAGTCCGGTTTTCGAGGGAATGGTAATGGCATTCTTCATCGGCGAGAGGTCTTCGGCAGTGCCATCGGCATTGAATTGCACATCCAAGATGTCTGCCACTGGAGTTTTTGGCTTGGCATCCACGAAGGCAATGCTGTCCACCTCCGTGATGGGGGCCGAATAAACGACCTGTCCCTGACTGTAGATATTCACTTTCCTCATCTGTGCGCGGGCCGGCATAGCGAGGAGCGCAATCGACATTACAAATAGATTTACTTTCTTCATCATCCCATCTATCTCAAGATAAGCGTTTCCCTCCCCGAGCAAAGGCTCAGGGTGGGAAAACGCCTAAGAATTTATGTGAAATTCCGTTACTTAACAAGCAGCTTCTTTCCGCTCACGATGTAGAGGCCCTTCGTTGCCTTCTCGACGCGGTGGCCACTGAGGTCGTAGATGTCTTGAGCCTTTGAACTCTTGAACCCTTGCACCATCTCGAGGCCTGTGGTGAAGGCCTTCAGGACGGGATAGCTGCCCTCGGCCATGTCGCAGAACCATACCTGGTTGTCCCATGCCACCACCTGACTCTGCAGGTCGGCGAAGTTGGTGCCGTCGTAGTAGATGATCTGGCGCAGGTCTTCGTTGGCGCGAGTGGGACCGAAATTGTTCTCCGTATTGTTCCAAACGGCAACATGCTTGTAGGAGCCCAGAGGCGTAGCGTCCTGCTGGCCGCCGCCGATGATGCCGCCGCCGCGGTTGATGGAGCCGGCTGCATAGACCTGAACCATGTCGACGAGACCGCGCACTCGGCCGATGATGCCGCCGGTGAGGTCGCCCGAGCCGTTCACCTCGACGTTGGCGTAGCAGTTGAGGATGTGGCTCTCGCCGCCGATGTTGCCGAACATGCCACCGCAGTAGCCAGCGGCGGATACCTTACCCGTCACCCAGACGTTCTCGACGTAGCAGGGCTGGCCATACTTCGAGTGGCCCAGATAGCCGGCCAGGATGCCAGTGCCGCCGGTGCTGGTGACGTCGGCATTCTCGACGCCAAGGTTGCGGACATTGCCGCAGAGCACACCGAAGATGCCGGGATAGTCGTAAGAACCAGGCAGGTTGGAGGTCAGGTTGCGGATGACGTGGCCCTTACCGTCGAAATCAATGAAGGGATAGGGATATTCGTCCGTAGCAGCGGGATAGTTGAAGAGCGGCTTCCAATCCGTCACGCCGGCCATGTCGATGTCGTTCTCCATCACCACATAGGTCATCTGACCCGGAGCAAACTTGTTGGGCAGGTCGGCCAGGTCGGCTGCTGACTTCACGACGAAGGGATTCTCCTTCGAGCCGTCGGGCGTGTCGACCTTCTCGTTGGTGTAGGAGCCGTCGTCGGTCTTGTAAACGCGTTTGTGCGTCTCGTCCAGGGTGGGGAATGCATCCTCGCCGAGCGTCTGATACCAGTTGATGGCTGTCTGGCTGCCATTGAGCTTGTAGCATACCTCGCCGCTCTCGAACTGCTCGGCTGTCATCTTGGTGCCCTGTGCCACACCGATAGTATTCAGATAGTAGCAGTTGTTGGCCGTGAATGAACCGCGACAGAAGGTGTAGCAATAGTCGGTGCCTGTGCCCTCGGTGAGGACGCAGCTGGTGTAGCAGTTGTTCAGGGTGGAGTAGCCATCACCGGAAGCGAATGCGACAAAGCCGCAGTACATCGAACTGCCGGGGTAGCCCATGATGCCCTGCGTAGCGCAGTTGTTGAAGGTGATCTTGCCGTAGAGGGCGCCAATCATGCCGCCGTTGCCTGTCACACCGCTGTGTTCGCCGGTGATATTGACATTCGTCACCACATTCTCGATGAGCATCGTGCCGTCGCCGTAGCCAATGAGTGCACCGTAGTGGATGCCTCGGGTGACTACTTCGCCCTCGACGCGGAGGTTGCGGATGGTGGCGCCGCTGATGTAGCTGAAGAGGCCGCAATAGTTGGCGGTGCAGTCGTAGCTGTAGGTGATGGTGTGGCCCTGTCCGTCGAAGATGCCGGCGTAGCGAGCGTCGGTGTTACCAATCATGAGGTTGGGGTCGCTTGAGTTACGCAGGTCGATGTCGGCAAGCAGTTTGGCGTTGTTCTTCGTGGCACCGCCGTTGACCATGCTGGCGAAGACGAAGTAGTCGTTCTCGTTGCGGAGCAGGTAGTAGCCATCCTCCATGTCGGGATAGAAGTTGATGAGCTGCTTGAGGTCGATGGCTCGCGCTTCTTCGGCAGTCATCGTACCGTCCTCGTAGGCGATGGTCAGCGTGTTGTAGAGGTCCTCCATCTGCAGGAAGTCGTCGTCGCTGAGGATGCTGGAGAAGGTGCTCAGCATGCTGTTCACTTCCTCGGCCTTGTCCATGAGGGTGATGTAGGCCTGCTTGCAGTCGTAGATTTGCAGGAAGAGGCTCGAGAACTTCTCGATGATCTGATACTTGGCAGCGGGGTCGGCGGCTGTCTCGGCGGCGTTGAGTGTCTGCTGAAGCTCGTCCTTGAGTGCCTGGCTGAAGTTGGGATAGGTGGCATAGTCGGTGCCGGACGAGTATTCATACTCGAGGAGTGCCTGAGCGCGGGCCGACTGGGATGCCAGTACGTTGTCGAGACCCTCGGCGGCCTCGTTCATCTCGCCCCAATAGATGACCTTGATGTTTCCGAAGCCGAGCCAGTCGCGCGAGAGTCCGGTGCCTGGCTGGCGGATGCCGATGGTCAGCGTGCCGTCGGTCACGTTGCAGAGTACGCTGTTGGGATAGCGTCCGGCCTGGAAGGCATTGCAACAGCTGACGATGCCCTGCATCGTGTAGCCCTCGACGTTCCCGTCGATATCCTTGATGGCAAAGTCGGCAACAGGACCATTGATGTTACAGTTCACACCATCGACGGCATCGTCCACGCTGATCATGTCTTCGATGTTGGTCTGGAAGTAGTTGTGGATGCCGTTGGCATAGAGGGTGGCGGCATAGTTCGTATTGAAGTAGTCGTCGTAAGGCGTCGGGCGGAAGGCTCCGTTGACGCGCAGCTCGTAGATACCGTTCTGGATGCCTGTGATTGTCTGGTGCATATCCATCGTGGCAGCGAGACATTCGGCGGCATACAGCGGGCTGGTCTCCGAGGTTCCCCAGCCAGTCGGGAGCTTGCCTTCCCATCCGTTGAAGCGGTCGCTGAGGTCGATGTTGGTGAAGAGCATGCTCATGTCCACTCCGGCCGTCGGTGCGTAGGTGATGGCCTCTTTCAGTTTCTCGTCGATGAGTGTCGTCTCGGCAATGATCTCCTGTTCGCTGAGTGTGCATTCCTCGAGGATGGCGGGTGCCGAACCGTGAGGATAGTCCTCGTTGGGCTCGTCGTACTCGGTGAGGTAGATCTTCAGCATCTCAACCTTCTCGTTGGCCAACTCGGTGTGCTCCTCGAGATAGGCGATGGTCTCCTCCACCTTGGCGATGTACTTGCTGTAGGCTTCGGCACAGCTCTTGATGCTTTGGCGCATGCCGCCGAGCTCCTCGTAGCCGTCCAGGAACGAGTCGATATCGGGAGCCTGACGCAGGCTGTTGAGTGCGTTGAGATAGCTATCCACCAGACTCTTCTGTACCTTCATGTCGCCGTAGCGTTCCGTTTCGCTGGAGATGATGAGGGAGACGAAGGTGTTGTAGCTGGCGTTGTCCTTGATATTCATGTAGATGTCGCCTGCGCCATACACTCTGAGGTGGTTGCCGTAGGGGAAGGGTTCCTCGTCGGAGCCGATGGTCTGTTTCCATCTGATTCGGCTCTGGTCGCCGTTGAGTTTGTAGCAGAGGGCGCCGGAGGCAAGTTCTTCTTCCTCGTAGGGTGTGCCTTGCACCGTGCCAACGGTGTAGAGGTAGTAGCAGTTGTTGAGTTTCACCGTACCGCCGGAGTGGGTCATGGTGAAGCAGTTGCCGGTGCCGGTGCCTTCGGTGAGCCTGCAGGCGGTGTAGCAGTTGTTGAGCGTCGTCGAGCTGCCACCGTCCGACCAGCCCGAGAAGCTGCTGTACATCGAGCTTACCTTGCCGTCCTCGGCATAGCCCATCTCGCCCAGTGTGGCGCAGTTGTTGAAGGTCATCTGGGCGTAGTTGGCACCGACCATTCCGGCATCGCCCGTCACCTGATTCATGGCGCCGGTGATGTTGACATTGGTGATGACATTCTCGACGAGCACCGTGCCGTCGGCGCGTCCGATGAGGGCTCCGTAGTGGATCTGCTTCACATAGGCACTTCCCTCGACGCGGAGGTTGCGGATGGTGGCGCCGTTAACGAAGGCAAAGAGGCCACGCCACTTGCTGCTGACATTCTCGTAGTTGTAGGTGATGGTGTGTCCGTTGCCATCAAAGATGCCCCTGAACGGCTTGCCTTCGGTACCTATCATGAGGTCGGGATAGTCGCTTCCCGTCAGGTCGATGTCGTCGGTGAGGAGTACCTTTGCGTCGCCCTCTCCGTCCTCAATCTTCAGGTAGAGCCACTGGAGCTGCGAGGGATTGCCAATGAGATAGTATCCCTGCTCGTTCTGCTTCACGGCATTGGGGTCGGCGCCGCCGCAGACGGTGCAGATGCCGCTCATATCATACTTGTGGTCGGGCTTGGTGGGATAGCTCTCGGTGTTGCTGTAGGTGAGGGGCTTGTCGGGATATTCGGCACCGTCGCAGCGCACTGTGCCCGAGGCATAAACGCGCTTGCTGCCTGTCCCGCTCTGGGGCAGGAGGTCTGTGCCGATGGTCTGCGTCCACTGGATGTTGCTCTGGTCGCCGTTGAGCTTGTAGCAGACCGAGCCGTTTTGCAGCTGTTCCTCGGTGATCTGGGTGCCGCCATCTTGTTCGCCTATCGGATTGAGGTAGTAGCAGTTGTTGATTGCTGCCTTTCCGCGGCAGAAGGTGAAGCAATAGTCTGTGCCTGTACCTTCGGTGAGCTGGCAGGCGGTGAAGCAGTTGTTCAGTGTGGACGATGCTTCGCCGGAAGCGAATGCGACGAAGCCGCAGTACATCGAGCTGCCGGGGTAGCCCATGATGCCCAGTGTGGCGCAGTTGTTGAAGGTGATGTCGCCGTAGAGGGCACCAATCATGCCGCCGTTGCCCGTCACGCCGCTGTGTTCGCCGGTGATATTGACATTCGTCACCACATTCTCGATGAGCATCGTGCCGGCGCCGTAGCCAATGAGTGCACCGTAGTGGATGCCTCGGGTGACTACTTCGCCCTCGACGCGCAGGTTGCGGATGGTGGCGCTGCTGATGTAGCTGAAGAGGCCGCAGTAGTTGGCGGAGAAGTCGTAGTTGTAGGTGATGGTGTGGCCACCGCCGTCGAAGATGCCGGCAAAGCGGGCATCGGTGTTACCAATCATGAGGTTGGGATAGTTGCTCTTGCTCAGGTCGATGTCGGCAGTGAGGAGTACCTTCATCTCTATCTCTCCCTGCTCGATTCTCTGAGCTACCCAGTGGAGCTGGTCGGCTGTGCCGATGAGGTAGTAGCCTGCCTCGTTCTGCTGCATTGAACCGCAGACGGTGCAGACGCCGTCAGCGCCATATTGGTGGTCGGGCTTCGTGGGCTGGCCTTCCGTATTGCTGTAGGTAATGGGGCTGCCGGGAATCTCGGCGCCGTCGCAGCGGAGTGTGCCGATTGCGTACACCTGCTTGCTCCCTGTGCCATACTGCGGATAAGGGTCGGTGCCGATGGTCTGCGTCCAGTGAATCTCAGTCTGGTCGCCGTTCAGCTTGTAGCAAAGTGCACCGCTGGCGAGCTCCTCTTCCGTGAATGTTTTCACATCGCTGCCGCCGAGGGTGTAGCAGTTGTTGATCTTGGCATCGTTCACGTTGTCGAAGAGCTTGGTGCTGCTGTTGTTGCAGGTCACCTTGGAGGTGGACCAGCAGTTGCTGATCGTCCCATGATAGAGGTGGCCGCACAGCTGAGCGACGTCTACGCTGCCGATTACCTCGCCAGTGGACCAGCAGTCCTGAATGATGTAATTGGCTGTGTAGCTGTAGTTTATGGCAGCTATTGCACCTACATACTGGCCGGACGACTCCACTTTTCCCTCGTTGCCAAGGCCGATGAGGGTGATGGTGCAGTTAGCCTTGTTGTAGTTCGAGGCCACCATGGCGCAGGCGTTGCTGCCGTTGATGATGGCGCACGTCTTGTCCATCACCAGATTCTTGATGACACAGCCGTCGCCCACCATGCGGAAGAGTCCGGCAAAATACTCATGTTTGCCGTCGATGGTCAGGTTCTTGATGCGATGGCCCTGGCCGTCAAACGTACCCAAATAGGGGAGTCCGTCCTTTGCGATGCCGCTGAATTCGCCTTCGAAGGTGGCGAAATCCAGGTCTTGAGTCACCACTGCGTCGAGCGATGCGTTGCCGTCGTTCACGGCCAGCGCGAAGTTAGCTAAGTCTTGAGGAGTACCAATCTGGCATACTCCGTCCTGAATGGTCAGTTGATCCAACGCATTTTGTGCATTGGCACTGCCTCCCGACACGAACAATAATGCCGTGAGCAGGAGCGTCGGAAGTAGTCTTCTTCTCATAATGGTTTTGTCTTGTTTGGTTTTTTAGTATGTAATTGAAAGTTTGTTCAGTTTCTGCTGTTTTTGCTTTACGCACTACAAAGATACGCCTTTCCTCGACATTAGGCAATATTTCCGCTCCATTTTTTCTTCTATCTGCCTATTTTTCTTCCTGCTTGCTGTTGCACCGGCTTCTGCTTGCTGTTGCACCGGCTTCTGCTTGCTGTTGCACCGGCTTCTGCTTGCTGTTGCACCGGCTTCTGC
>JAILBW010000050.1 GCA_024680695.1 Bacteroidaceae bacterium | reverse complement strand
TATTGTATTTTTGCGACAGATTTAACATTTTGGAGTTATGATGATGAATAAAATCTCAACGGAAATCGCAGGAATGACACCTGGTATGGTGTTCTTTCCTTCAGACCTTGCCAAGGTAGGCACCAAGACCTCCCATGTGCTAAAGGTGCTGGAGAGGGAAACCAAAGCTGGCACTATTCTCAGGCTGGCTCAAGGAGTCTATTACTACCCCAAGGCTGATGACAAATACGGTTTGGGGATAATATACCCATCTTATGAAGAGGTGGCAGAAAGGATTGCAGAGAGGGATAAGGTCATCATCGTTCCGACAGGTGCCTATGCCTTGAATAAGCTGGGATTCTCCACGCAAGTCCCTATGAACCTTGTCTATATGACGGACGGCACGTCGAAGACTATTAAGATGAGCAATGGCTATTCCATCAAGTTTATCCACACTACACAGAAAAACCTGGCCTATAAGAACAGGTTGTTGCAGATGCTGGTCTTTGCCTTGAAGGACATAGGCAAGGAAAACATTACAGAAGAACAGGAAGCAAGGGTCAGGACTCTCCTGCAAAATACTCCGTTGGAACAAATCCGTGATGATTTGGGATTGATGCCTGCATGGATCAAGGATTTAATATTGAAACAATATGAACAACAAATATTTTGAGATAGAAGATGAAGGCAAGAAACTCTTCATCACGCAGACGGCACTGAAGACTGGTCTGCCAGCCGCTGTAGTCGAGAAAGACCTATGGGTGACAGTTGTGCTGCAACTGGTATTTCAACTGCCCTTTGCTGACAAGATTATTTTCAAAGGCGGTTCCAGCCTTTCCAAGACATGGGATTTGATTGGTCGCATGTCAGAGGATGTCGATCTCGCCTACGATAGTAACTTCGGCATATTTGAGGGCGAAGAGCCTACTGTCAAGCAGATTAAGAAACTAAGGAAGCAATCTTCTCTGTTCGTACAGAATGAGTTTTGCGAGGCGCTGAAGAAAGCAATCACAAATGCCGGATTGGATGATTGGTGTTCTGTGGAGGCACAGCCAAACGGTACAGGAAATGACACATACCCTGAACCACGCCAATTGTACATCCGTTATAAGTCTTTGTTCAAGGATGAACTGGCAGACACAAGCTCCGCATACGTCAAGCCCATTGTTATGCTGGAAGTCAGTTCAAGGTCGCTGATTGAGCCTACAGGCAAGGCAAAAGTAAAAAGCATGATTGCACGTGAGTTCTCCAATATTGACACTAACGTCGCCGACTCCGACATTCGTACTGCTTTGCCAGAGAAAACATTCCTTGAAAAAGTGTTCCTTCTGCATGAAATGTTCGTGACAGCCAGATGCCAGAGAGCGGAGCGGAAATCGCGCCACCTGTACGATATTGAGCGGATGATGGACAAAGACTTTGCTTTACGAGCTGTCAAGGATGATGCCCTATGGAATAGTATCAATCACCATCGTGCCCGTTTCTCCTCTATCCACGGCGTTGACTATACCAAGGACTTGCGAAAGGAAATCAAACTTACACCACCAGATGAGGTCATGCACCTTTGGGAAGAGGACTACAAATATATGCGCGAGCATATGATATACGATGGTACAGCACTCTCATTTCCCGACCTCATGGATCGTATGCATGAATTGGAGAAAAGATTTCACAGTTAGCATTTGATTCGTTTTGTATCAGTTAAAAGGAGAGGGATACTAAAAGGGTAGGGAAGAAAAGTGACCTTTGTCTTCAGTAAAAAGAGAAAGGTTGTTTTGGAATCGTCAACCAACCAACTTTAAGGTTTACGTTAACCCATGTATATATACATGCACATCTAAACTTAAAGATTAAACCTTCTTTCTACTCATTCAGGTTTACTTAACCTTATTATATATATAAGAACATGTAAACTTAAACCTAAACTTACAAAGATGCAATCGTACTATTTTTCTTTTGATAGAAACAATGAATTTAAGGCTTTACTTATATAGTTTCTTTGTTAAAACAAATTTATTCTGCACGAAAAATAGGCAAAACGAGTCTGAATCCAAAGAATTGTTTGTATATTTGCAAAGCAAATGAGCCAAATGGGCAGAATGAGCAAAATGTGATTGCAAGATTAAATCGTGCAATTTAGTGTAAAACTATAATTTGAAGATATGACATAAACAAGATAATTCTGCTGTAAAATCATGCTTAAAATGAGCAGAATGGGCAGAATGAGTCTAAAAAGAGGTGCCAGTACTTTACACTAAACCCGTAAGTAGTTGATTATCATCATCCGTCAGCCGCCGCCCAGGCTGCCGTAGAGGAATAATCGAAAGATGCTGAAAATTAGCGAAATACGAGGCAAGTACTTGGCGAATAGGTACTTGCCTCGCTTCTTTTTGCTCATATTCTGCACGTTATATGTGCAGAACGTGTTGGGTAAGTACCCCAGTTTGTTGACCAGATTCTCAGGCCATGTTGACCAAGCAAAAATTCGGTATCGGCACAAAAGGTGAAAAATACCCTCTTTGTTTGCGATATGTTGACCAGGTTTTAAGGTCATGTTGACCAGATTTAATTCTGATTGTGCATGAATAAATGAATTGTAAAACACCTGCGCCGAATTATTGTCCTGCGCACGAAAATGGTCTTCTCCGCGACGGAATTCGTGGTGGCGACAAAAATGCAGCGCCTTTGGCTGTTGTTCGCTTTTTTCTTCGTATCTTTGCAGCAGATTAACGCATTACGAAGGACCCCAGATGATACTATCCCATGTCATGTCGGCTCTCTTTCTCCTGATTGGGAGCTATTCGGATTCCGATGCCGAGGGCATTTGCGTGTATTCCTTTGACCCGCAGACGGCGCGCTCCACTTATGTGAGCGGTGTGTCGGGCATATCGAATCCCAGTTTTCTCTGCCTCTCGTCAAATGGTAAGCGCGTCTATGCCGTCGGCGAGGATGAAGGCACTACCAGTACGGCCAATTATCTGAAATTCAATCCACGCAAGGGAACTCTTCGACTTGTGAACAGTCGTCCCACTCAGGGCGGGGCACCATGCAACATCACGCTCACTCCCAATGAGCGCATGGTGGTCACTGCAAACTACTTTGGGGGGAGTGTGACTGCCTTTCCGCTCGACCGTCGCGGCCGTCTTCGCAAAGGTAATCACTATCGCTTCGATGGGCATAGTGTGGATCCGAAGCGCCAGACGCGGCCCTATCTGCATGCCGTCTATTTCACCCCCGATGGGAGCGAAATGTGGTGCAACGACCTAGGGACTGACCAGATCCATGCCTTCCCGCTGCAGGCCAATGGGATGCCGCTTATTGATGCAGCCCATCAGGCCGACCATTTCTTGAAGGCCGGCCTCGGTCCGCGCCACCTCTGCTTCTCGTCTGCTGGTCGTCTGGCATACCTCCTTGGCGAGCTTTCCGGCGAGGTGTGCACATTGGACTATTCCGAGCCGAGCCACATCCGTGTGGTACAGACTCTTCGTGCCGATTCGCTCAACGCTGGCGGCAGTGCCGACATTCATATCTCGCCCGATGGCCGTTACGTCTATACCAGTCACCGACTGCAGGGCGATGGCATTTCCATCCTCCGCGTCAGGGCCGACGGTACACTTGCTAAGGTGGGCTATCAGCCCACTGCCGCCCATCCGCGTAATTTTGCCCTCACTCCCGACGGTCGCTATCTGCTTGTGGCCTGTCGCGATGCCGATGTGGTTGAGATATACCGTCGCGATGCCACTACGGGCCTGCTCTCTGACACTCACGAGCGCATTCACACGTCGCGCCCCGTCTGCTTGCAGTTTGTCGCACGGTAAATGTTGTCGGATTTCAGATGCCGACGCGCGCGCACGTAAAATATATGGTAGTGTAGCGCGGTGATGTGGAAAAAACTTCGTACCTTTGCACGGATTATGGCGCCGACGTATTTTTGCGGCACCTGAAAGCATTGCCCGCACCTCGCTGGGGTGGGCACAATTAGTTGATAAATAAAGAGAAGAAAATGTTACGAATAGCCGTTCAGTCGAAGGGTCGTCTCTATGAGGACACGATGGCCCTGCTTGCCGAGGCCGGCATCAAAGTGAGCAACAGCAAGCGTACCCTCTTGGTGCAGAGCAGTAACTTCCCCGTGGAGATTCTTTATCTCCGCGACGACGACATCCCCCAAAGCGTGGCAACAGGAGTGGCCGACCTGGGTATCGTAGGGCTCAACGAATTCGAGGAGCGGCACGAGGATGCCGAGATAGTGCGTCCGTTGGGTTTCAGCCGTTGTCGCCTCTCGCTCGCCATACCCAAGCATACACCTTACCCTGGTCTGAAGTGGTTCGAGGGTCGCAAGATTGCAACATCCTATCCCTGCATCCTGCGCCGTTTCATGCAGCAGCACCATATCGCTGCCGACATCCATGTCATCACTGGTTCGGTGGAAATCAGCCCGGGCATTGGTCTCTCGGATGCCATCTTCGACATTGTGTCGAGTGGCAGCACGTTGGTGAGCAACAACCTGACTGAAGTCGAGGTCGTCATGGAGAGCGAAGCCGTGTTGATTGCCAACCGTCAGCTCGACGAGGAGAAACGTGCCACGCTCGATGAACTGCTGTTCCGCATCGAGGCAGTCAAGGCGGCTGAGGACAAGAAATACGTACTTATGAACGTCCCCACCGACCGCCTCTCCGACGTCATCGCTGTCCTCCCCGGTGCCAAGAGCCCCACGGTGATGCCCTTGGCCACTGAAGGATGGAGCAGTGTGCATACGGTCATCGACGAGAAACGCTTCTGGGAGATCATCCGCCAGTTGAAAGAACTTGGCGCTCAGGGTATCCTGGTTCTCCCTATCGAGAAAATGATTTTATAGAACGACGGTCAATGTTACAGCTGTACCGATACCCCACATCCGAGGAACTACCCCTCCTGCTCAAACGACCCACGCGCGACGCGGCCGACTTGAACGCTACGGTCGGTGCGGTGCTCGACGATGTACGTCAGCGCGGCGACGAAGCTGTGCGCGAGTATGAAGAACGTTTCGACCATGTAAGCCTCGATGCCCTCGCAGTCACCTCGCAGGAGATGGCCGAGGCCGAAACCCAGGTGAGCTCCGAGCTCCGCGACGCACTTCTCCTGGCCCACCGCAATATTGCCAAATTCCATGAGGCACAGCGCTTCGAAGGTCAGCCTGTCGAGGTGACCGATGGCGTCACTTGTTGGCAACAGTCCGTCCCCATCGACCGAGTCGGGCTTTATATCCCTGGCGGTACGGCTCCCCTCTTCAGCACAGTGCTCATGCTGGCCACTCCGGCCCGCATTGCCGGCTGTAATGAGATTGTACTCTGCACACCGCCGCGTCGCGACGGTACGGTTCACCCCGCCATCCTTGTGGCAGCCCGCATTGCCGGTGTCAGTCGCATTTTCAAGGTGGGTGGCGTACAAGCTATCGGAGCGATGGCCTATGGCACGGAGAGCATCCCTCGTGTCTATAAGATCTTTGGCCCTGGAAATCAGTTTGTGACGTGTGCCAAGCAGCATGTCTCGCTCCATGGTGTGGCCATCGACATGCCGGCTGGTCCCAGCGAAGTGGAAGTGCTGGCCGACGAAACCAGCAATCCCGTTTTCGTGGCGGCCGACCTCCTAAGCCAGGCCGAACATGGGGTTGATAGTCAAGTGCTTCTCGTTACGCGCAGCGAACGCCTTGTCGAGTCAGTCGGCCGTGAGGTGGAGGCCCAACTCGCTCGCCTGCCCCGTCGAGAGATAGCCCGACAGGCACTGGAGTCGAGTAAGATAATCCTCGTGGGCAGTGATGCTGAGATGCTTGACATTACGAATCTCTATGCTCCCGAACATCTCATCATCGAGACGTCCAACTACATGGAACTTTCGCGTGGCGTACGGAATGCCGGCAGTGTGTTCCTTGGCCCTTGGACTCCCGAGAGTGCTGGTGACTACGCCAGCGGTACGAACCATACCCTTCCTACCAACGGTTATGCCGTGGCCTACAACGGTGTCAATCTGGACAGTTTCTGCCGGAAGATTACCTTCCAGCACATTACGCCCGAGGGCATTCGTCGCATCGGTCCCGCAGTGGAGCAGATGGCAGCCAACGAACAGCTCGATGCCCACCGAATGGCCATGTCGCTACGTTTGCAGGAACTAAATGAATAAGGTGGGTCCTAAAAAGATAATCCACCTGAATTTGTTAATTATTAGAACACACCGATAGTCAATATGGCGAACGAATTTGACTTGCAACGGCTCGTACGACCCAACATTTGGGCACTTACTCCATACAGTTGTGCCCGCGACGAGTTCAAGGGACGGGCGGCCCGCGTTTTCCTCGATGCGAACGAGAGTCCCTATAATCCCACCATCAATCGCTACCCAGATCCTTTGCAGGAGAAGGTCAAGGCCCGTCTTGCTCCGTTGAAAGGCGTGGCTTCCGAGCACATCTTCCTTGGCAATGGTTCCGACGAGGCCATCGATCTCGTCTATCGAATCTTCTGCCGTCCGGGTGTGGATAATGTGGTGGCGATAGAGCCCACCTACGGAATGTACCGCGTCTGCGCCGACATCAACGATGTGCAGTACCGGCCTGTGCTGCTCGACGAACATTTCCAGCCCAGCGCCGACCGTCTGCTGGCTGCTACGGACGAGAACACAAAGGTCATCTGGCTCTGTTCGCCCAACAACCCCACGGGCAACGATCTTCTGCGCGAAGAGGTGCAGCGTGTCATACTCGGCTTCCGTGGCATCGTGGTTGTCGATGAGGCCTATTCCGACTTCTCCGACCAGCCGCCCTTGCGCTTCTATGTTGACCGCTGCCCTAATCTCATTGTCCTGAACACACTCAGCAAGGCGTGGGCCTCGGCCGGTGCACGCCTTGGCATTGCATACGCCAGCAAGGAGATTATCACGCTTTTCAACAAGGTGAAGTATCCATACAATGTGAACAGCCTCTCGCAGGAATATGCCTTGAACCTGCTTTCCGAACCGCTGAAGGTGGAGCGTTGGGTGGCCCAGATACGACAGGAACGCGCCCACCTGCTCCCAGCTCTCAGCGAACTGCCCATCTGCCTCAAGCTGTATCCCACGGCAGCCAACTTTGTCCTCATGCGGGTGACGGATGCCGACCGTCTCTATCGTTATCTTGTGGACCGCGGAGTTGTGGTGCGCAACCGTAATCGTGTCCAATTGTGTGCTGGATGCTTACGCATCACAATCGGCACACCGCAGGAGAACAACGAACTGCTGGGGGCCCTGCGACAGTTCAAACCCTAATTCACAAATTGACATTCAATGAGACGCATCCTATTCATAGATCGTGACGGAACCATATTGCAGGAGCCAGCCGACGAACAGATCGACAGCTACGAGAAGTTCCGCTTCGTGCCTGGAGCCATCGGTGCACTATCCTTTCTGCGCCGCCATACGGACTATCTCTTTGTCATGGTGAGTAACCAGGACGGACTCGGCACTGAGGCCTACCCCGAGGCTGACTTCTGGCCTACACATCAACTGATGCTCGACACGTTGGCGGGCGAGGGAGTCACCTTCGATGCCATACATATCGATCGCAGTTTTCCCGAGGATCAACTGCCCACACGCAAGCCCGGGACTGCCATGCTCTCCGAGTACATCGATGGCCAGTACGACTTGGCGCACAGCTGGGTGATTGGCGATCGCGACTCCGATGCCCAGCTTGCCAAGAACCTGGGTTGCGGAAGTCTTATCCTTGGTCCTGATATGTCGTGGGACCGCGTTTGTGAACTGGCCTTTGCTGGCGAGCGGACGGCTGAGGTGCGACGCACTACAGCCGAGACGGACATCTGCGTGCGGCTGAACCTTGACGGCAATGGTCAGGCCGATATCCAGACGGGCCTCGGGTTCTTCGACCACATGCTCGAGCAGATTGCCCGCCATGGCATGGTGGATCTCTATGTTCGATGCAACGGTGACCTCCACGTCGATGAGCACCATACTGTCGAGGATGTGGCACTGGCTTTGGGGCAATGTCTGGCCGAGGCCCTTGGCGACAAGCGAGGCATCGAACGCTACGGCTTCTCGCTCCCGATGGACGACTGTCTGTGTCAGGTGGCCATCGACTTTGGCGGACGTCCCTGGCTTGTGTGGGAAGCTGAGTTCCGGCGCGAGCGTGTAGGCGATGTCCCCACCGAGATGTTCCGCCATTTCTTTAAGAGTCTTTCGGACAGTGCACGCATCAACCTCCATGTGAAAGCCGAGGGCGAGAACGAACACCATAAGATAGAGGGCATCTTCAAGGCATTGGCTCGCAGCATTCGGATGGCCGTCCGCCGCGACATCCGCCATTTCCAACTGCCCAGCAGCAAGGGAGTCCTATGAACAACTATCCGTCATCACTCTTGCAACGCGCTGTGGGCGAGGTCAGCCGCCTGCCTGGCATCGGACAGCGCACGGCACTCCGCCTTGTACTTCACCTTCTTCGTCAGGATTTGGCTCAGACGGAGGCTCTCTCCGAAAGTCTTTTGGCATTGCGTCGCGAGGTGCACTACTGTCGTGTCTGCCACAATATCTGCGACGGCGAGGTCTGCGACATCTGTGCCAGTTCGTCGCGCGATGCTACGCAGGTCTGTGTCGTGGAGAACATCCAGGATGTAATGGCCATCGAGGCTACACAGCAGTATCGCGGCCTCTACCATGTGCTTGGCGGCATCATTTCACCCATGGAGGGTGTGGGACCGGCAGACCTCGAGATACAGAGCCTTGTCGAGCGCGTGGGGCGCGAACATGTCGCCGAGGTCATCCTCGCCCTGAGCAGTACGATGGAAGGTGATGCCACAGGCTTTTACATCTATCGTCGCCTCCAGGACTACGATGTGCGCGTAACCGTCATCGCCCGTGGGGTGGCGCAGAACGACGAACTCCAATATACCGACGAAGTAACGCTCGGCCGTGCCCTGCAGGGGCGTGTGCCGTTCAGCACTTAGAACACACCTTATTATTCATAATATGACCAAACGACAGTTATTCTTCATCTTCATCGCCATGATGATTGCCCCGTTGATTACGGCGCTCTGTTTCGCATTCTTCATTCACCAGAATGGCCCCATCCTGCCGCCCGAGGCTGTAACTCCCTCGTTCAGCTATGCGTTTGGTATTGTCTGCGCGGTGAGTACCACTCTCGGTGTCTTTTTGGCACTGAACAAGACGCGCGCAAATCCAATTCTGCGGATGGCACTTCTCACCACTCCGGCTTTGATGGTCGTCATGGGCTACTATTTTTTTGACGATCACAACTTCTTGTACTACTTGCCGTTTCTCGCCGTGGCAGCCTTCATGCTACTCTATCGGGTGATGCAGAACTAAGTCGCTTCTTGTCATGAAACTGAGTGTCGTCATCGTCAGCTACAACGTCAAGTACCACCTCGAGCAGTGCCTGCGTTCCGTTCAGCGTGCCACGTCGGCACTCGAGAGCGAGGTCTGGGTGGTTGATAATGCCAGTACCGACGGCAGTCTCGACTATCTGCGACCGCGTTTCCCCGATGTCCATTTCATTGCCAATACGGAGAATGTTGGCTTCTCGCGTGCCAATAACCAAGCCATCCGCCTCAGCACTGGCGAGTACGTCCTGCTGCTGAACCCCGACACACTTGTCGGCGAGGCCACGCTTTCAGGTTGTGTCTCCTTCCTCGATGCCCATCCCGAGGTGGGTGCCACTGGTGTGAAGATGCTCAACCCAGACGGCACCTTTGCTCCCGAAAGTCGTCGTGGAGTGCCGAGTCCTTTCACCAGTTTCTGCAAGATGAGTGGCTTGGGTACGCTCTTCCCTCGCAGCCGTACCTTCGGACGCTACTACATGCTCTATCTCGACCGTGAGTCGCCTGCCCCCATCGAGATTATCTCGGGTGCCTACAATATGCTGCGTCGCAAGGCGCTCGACCAGGTGGGGCTGCTCGACGAAGACTTCTTCATGTACGGCGAGGATGTGGACCTCAGCTATCGTCTCCTGACAGGCGGCTGGACCAACTACTATCTTCCGCTGCCTATCTTGCACTACAAGGGAGAGAGCACCGTGAAGAGCAGCTACCGCTACGTCAGCGTCTTCTACAACGCCATGCTTATCTTCTACAACAAGCACTTCAGTCGTGGCCACCTCATGCTGGGTCATATCGTCAAGGCTACGGTCTTTGTGCGCGCATTCATTGATATGTGCGTACGTTTGTTGGGACGGTTGAGCCGCGCCCTCGGCTTGTCCGCGCCGCCTCACAGTTCCGATCGTTACCTGTCGTTCGACTTCGATGCCACGCCTGTCTCCCGCATGCTTGTCGAGCTCGAGGCACAGGAGGATTCGTCTCGTGCCGTCATTCGCACCTATTCGAGGCAGACGGGGATCGCCATCGTGCCCGGCGGAGCGATGCCTTACGAGGAAAACGAAGACATGAAAGGGAAATCTTGAAAGGGACGAGGGCTGACGATGGCAGTTCTTCGGAAGTGCCGAAGCGACCATCGGTCGAGCGCCCGCCGAATTTGATAATTATTAGTACATTCCTAAATGCCCATGCTGCTTTCATCCGAACGAATCATTTTGCGTGCAGTCGAGCCAGAAGACATCGATACGATGTATCTTGTCGAGAACGATACGCGCCTCTGGCCGGATGGCCTGGCTTCAGTGCCTTTCTCGGCCCATGCCTTGCGTCGGTTCATCTCCGACAGTCATAGCGACATCTACCGCGATGGGCAGCTCCGCTTGGTCATCGACGGACGCGACGGCATTACAAAGGGATTCATTGATCTACAGGACTTCGAACCCCGCCATCTGCGTGCTGGTGTGGGCGTCGTTCTTTTCCCCGAGTGGCAGGGACAGGGAATCGCCACCGAAGCTCTCGCCTTGTTGGCCGAGTATGCCAAGACTCATCTGGCAATGCACCAGCTCTATGCTGTGGTTGCCACCTCGAATGCTCGGGCACTCGCCCTCTTCCGTCGTGCCGGTTTCCGTGAGTCCGGATGCCTTTCCGGTTGGCTTCGTCGCGACGGTGGCTTTGCCGATGCCTGCCTCTTACAATATCTGTGTGAGGGATAGAAGGAAGAGATAGAATAGGGGGATAGACTGGGACTGATGGATGCTGTCGCGCCAGACGTTCCTCCTTCTCGCTCATTCCTCGATGTGGAGTTCCAGTCCGTCGTAGGCCAGCCGGATATTTTCCGGCAGTCGGGCTTCTTCCTCGGCATGCAGTCCCAGGTGGTGGCTCATGTGGATGAGGTAGGTGGGCAGGTCGGCACCCAATCGCTGCGAGAATTCAATGGCCTGCGCAACGGTTTGATGGGTTGGATGCGGCTCATGGCGCAGCGCGTTCACCACCAGCAGCTTAATCCCTTTCAGTAGTTCGAAGTCTTCGTCGGGCATCGTCGTCATGTCGGTGATGTAGCCCAACGGGCCGATGCGGAATCCCAGGATGGGGAGTTTGCCATGTATTACGCGCAGCGGCACTACGTCGAGTGTGCCCACATGGATTGTCTCGTGTGGCTCCACCACCTCGGCAGTCAGCTGTGGCACACCCGGATAGCGGTTCACTACGAGGCAGTAGGGGAGCCGTTGGCGCAGGTGAGTGATCGCGTATTCGTCGGCATAGAGAGGCAGGTTGTGCAGGTAAGAAAAAGGACGCAGATCGTCGATGCCTCCCACATGATCGTAGTGCTCATGGGTGATGAGTACGGCATCAAGTGGCTTCTCGAAACCGATGCGTAGCATCTGTTCGCGGAAGTCGGGGCCGCAGTCGATGAGCAAGTTGGTGTCTCCTTGCTCTACGAGCGCCGAGCAGCGCAGGCGCTTGTCGCGCGGATCGCTGCTTGTGCAGACTCGGCAGTGGCATCCTATCTGGGGCACTCCCACGCTCGTTCCCGTTCCGAGAAATGTCAGTTTCATGGTGCCTACCTTTAAAAGAATACACCCACTCTTGCGAAGACGCCCTGTGGATATTCGTTGATACGTTGCAGCGTCGTGGCCGAGTAGTGCTTGCTCAGTTCGAGCGACGTCACACTGTAGCCCACGCCGACCATCACTTTCACTATCTCAGCTTGCAGCCATGCTGCAGCTCCCCAGGCGCACGTCCGGCTGCGGTAGTTGAACAGCATGTCCTGGCCGTTGGCATCCTTCATCTCCAGCGTGTTTGTGAATCGCGGTGAAATCATCAGCGAACCCTCGACTCCCAGTTTCAGGCGCAGCAGGCTCAGGTTTACGAATGGTGGCGTGAAGAGCATCACCGAAGGCTTCAGGTACGGACGCGAGAGGCGGTGCGCCATGCCGTCGAACGCCTCGCGCGCCGGCAGCGCATCACCGCTGTATTCGGCCCAGCAGCCCACGTTGCCTCCGAGGGCGATGTGGTTGAAGAAGACATAGTGATAGCCCACCTCGACGTGATACGTCTTTTCGAACGTGATGCCGCCCGTGGCGGTGATGAGGCTCTGTCCCCCGGTGCCTTGGGCGTGCAGGGCGAGGACGGAGAGGATGGCCGTCAGGCAGGTGAGTATCTTCTTCATGGCTGCGGGAGTGTGGATGTGATGATGTTTACTTCGGTTTGTAGCCGGATGCCGAATCGTTCCTGTACGCTCTTTTGTACGGCCTTGCATAGGTCGAGCACCTCTCTGGCGGTGGCGCCGCCTGTGTTCACGAGGACGAGCGGCTGGCGTTCGTGCACAGCGGCGCGCCCCATTGTCCTTCCCTTCCATCCGCATTGCTCTATCAGCCATGCGGCGGGAATCTTTACGTGCCCTCCGTCCACATCATAGTGCGGCACCTCGGGCCACTTCCGGCGGATGTCCTCGTAGTGGCTGCGCGCGACGATGGGGTTCATGAAGAAACTGCCGGCATTGCCCTGCACAGCGGGGTCGGGCAGTTTCTGGCGGCGAATGTCGATGATGATGTCGCGCAGCGCCTCGGCCGTCAGCGTGTGGATGTCTAGGCCGCTTGCCTCGATGGCCTGACGGATGCCACCGTATTCAGTCTGAGGCACGAAGCGTCGGCTCAGTCCGAAGGTGACGTAGGTGATGGCTACACGGCCGCACAGCGAGTCCTTGAAGATGCTCTGTCGGTAGCCGTAATGACAAGCCTCGCCGTCGAGTGCAAAGGGTATGCCCGTCTCTGTCATGTATCCCTCCACGCGGCGGATGCACTGGCAGGCCTCCACACCGTAAGCCCCGATGTTCTGCACCGCACTCGCCCCCACTTCGCCCGGGATGGCCGATAGGTTCTCGAGTCCGTACAGGCCCTTGCCGATGCAGTAGGCCACGAGGTCGTCGAATACCATGCCGCTGCCTACGTGCAGCCACGTCTCGTCGGCTGCCGTCTCCGACGTCTCCGTCATGTCGGTGATGTCGGTGATGTCGGTGATGGCCGAGTGCAGTATGGTGCCCTCGTAGTCTCCGTCGAAGAGCAGGTTGCTGCCACGCCCGATATGGAGCACAGGTCCTTTCAGCGGCAGGCATGCCTGCAACTCTACCTCCGAGGCATACTCCACGTAGTGGCGGGCGCATGCCGGGATGCCGAACGTATTGGGGATGTTATATTCCTTTGCGCGTATCATCTTTTTTTTAACTCCCTGCTCCTTGGGGCAACGCGAGTAAGTGTTTGAGCGTTGGGGAGGCTCGCTAACCGTTTTTCATTGACCATTCTTCAACACTCGCTTTGCGAGCAGAAGCGGCAGAGCCGAGCGGACCATTTGCGCTAACCGCTAATCGCTAACCGTCTTTAACCTCTAACCTTTAACCTCTAACCTTTCAATTCTCATACGCCACGAGACGCCACGTCTTTCCCCGTTTCTCGAAGGTGAAGAGTTCCTGCATGCCGTCGGCCAGTCCGCACTTCTGCATCACGACGTGGTGGGGGTTGTACGTCTGTCCGTATCGGATGTTGGTGATTTCGCCGCGTGGCATCTCGGCACCGAACGATACCCACTGCGAGGCATCGAGAGTGCCTTCGACGTAGGTGTCGTCGCTCTCGGGGTCGAGCATGCTGTAGCTCAGCCGATGTGCGATGGACTGCTGCTGGAACAGGCTGTCGGCACTGAATCGGGCATAGAAGGTGAGGAAGTCCGAGAGTTCGCCCACATGGAGGTCTTGTGCTCGAATGGCGGCTAGCACCCATTTCCCGTCGCGCCGCTCGAAGTCGTACACCTGCATCGACAGCGAGTCGAGCAGGATGTGTTCCACAAGCACCCGGTCGTGTGGCCGCTCCTTTTGTTCGTCGATTTGCAGCGAGTTGCCGTAGAGCACGGTGTAGAAGTCACCATCCATGAATGCAAACTCCCGCGTGCAGTCGAGCTTGTGCAGCATCTCCGCCTTGTCGCCGCCGTTGGTGCGGGGTAGGGGATAGACCACTCGCTCGCGCTGCAGGCGGCGGTTGTGGATGAAGGTGAACATGAAGTCGTCGAATATCTCGTCCATGCGTGCCTCTTCCACCGCCTCTTGCTCTTCCTCCTCGTCGAGCGAGTCCACGGCCTCTGTGAGCGAGTCCTCCACCTCCTCTACGGCGGGAGCTTCCGTTCGTCTTCCGTTGCAGGCGATGCACATTGCCGCGAGCAACCCCGTCAGGCCCAGTCCTGAAATCCTTTTCATCTGCTTGTGTGTCCTCTTTCTAACACGTTGCAAAGTTAGACAAAATTCGGGTCACTTGCAAAACCCTGTGTCTTTTTTTTGTTTTTGTTTTGAACTCATGAACTCATGAACTCATGCGCTCGGCTCTGCCACTTGGCTGAACGTCGTGTTCGGTTTATAGCGATGTTGCTCCTTTGGCATCTGTAATAAAGGATACATATAGGCTGACAGGCGGTAATAGCCTATATATTCAAGATAACTCTCAGCCTTAACGGTGTCTACAATTGTCATGCCTCTTGACTGTAAGAGAGTGACAAGGTCGTGCGCACTGGTGTATGGCTTCTGGAATGGGATTCTGTTGCACATTGTATAAAAAAAAAACGACCCGCACATTTGAGCATCGTGGAGAGGCTTGGCGGGTTCTAGTGGTGCAAAGGTACTGCATTAATTTGGAATAGCCAAACTTTTTTGAGGAATTAGATTAAATGTAGCCTAAGAAATCGTCATTTTACATCAAAGTGCCGCCTTAACCATTCTTTTCCCTACCTTTTTGAACCAATTTGCACCAAAGATTACCTGTCTGGCAACACACCTATGTCCCTTCGTTTTCGTCGAACTCACGTTAATTAAGGTCGTAGCAGAAAAATATGAATGGCGAATTATGAATTCTGAATTAAAAAGCGTACCTTTGCACCGCAATTACCAAACGTACGCATTATGTTAGAGAGAATTCAGAAGATAATGGCCGAAATACAGGCCCTGCAGGCACACAACGCCGAGGAGGCCGAGGCCCTGCGTATCAAGTACCTGAGCAAGAAGGGTGAGATCACCGCCCTGATGAACGATTTCCGCACCGTACCCGCCGAACTGAAGAAGGAAGTGGGAATGCGCATCAACGCCCTGAAGGCTGCAGCCCAGGATAAAATCAATGCCCTGAAGGAAGCTGCCGTACAGGAACAGGCTTCTGCGCCCGGCATCGACCTCACCCGCACTCCCTATCCCATCCCCTTGGGCACCCGCCACCCGCTCACCATTGTCAAGAACGAGATCGTCGATATCTTCAGCCGACTGGGATTCACCCTCGCCGAGGGTCCCGAGGTGGAGGACGACTGGCATGTCTATAGCTCCATGAACTTCGCCGACGACCATCCCGCCCGCGACATGCAGGACACCTTCTTCGTCGAGGCACATCCCGACATCATCCTGCGCTCCCACACCAGCAGCGTCCAGGCCCGCGTCATGGAATCGACTCAGCCGCCCATCCGCGTCATCTGCCCGGGTCGCGTCTATCGCAACGAGGCCATCTCGGCCCGCGCCCATTGCTTCTTCCATCAGGTGGAGGGCCTCTACGTCGATCGTAACGTCAGCTTCACCGATCTGAAGCAGGTGCTCCTCCTCTTTGCCCAGGAGATGTTCGGCCCCGACACCAAGATCCGCCTCCGCCCCAGCTACTTCCCCTTCACCGAGCCTTCGGCCGAGATGGATGTCAGCTGCACCATCTGCGGCGGCAAGGGCTGCAGCCTCTGCAAGGGTGCCGGTTGGCTCGAGATACTGGGTTGCGGAATGGTCGATCCCGCAGTCCTCGAAGCCAACGGCATCGACAGCAGCGTCTATACTGGCTACGCCTTCGGCATGGGCATCGAGCGCATCGCCAACCTGAAGTACCAGGTGCGCGACCTCCGCATGTTCTCCGAGAACGACGTCCGCTTCCTCGACGAGTTCGTTGCAGCAAACTAGATAAACATTGACCATTAGTGCTAACCGCTTACCGCTCACCGCTTAAACGAAAAAAGGGGATGCCTCGCG
>JAILBW010000046.1 GCA_024680695.1 Bacteroidaceae bacterium | reverse complement strand
CCTACAATCCTGCAGGACGATGGACAAGCCGTCACCAGCTTTCACTCAACAGCAAGACTGATGACTTTACACGGGAGGACTTGATGGCTGTGGCACAGAACATCGGCATACGTGATGCCAACCACATCATTGAGGAGGTTCGTTCATCTGTAGCTTCTTGGCCTGATACAGCAAAAGACTGTGGGGTACGACCAGAGCATATAGAAGCTATCAGCAAGACTCTCTTGCTGAGAATATGATAATGGTATTGCCGTCCAAAAGAGAAAGATGAAGGTGCGGATTGGATTGAATATGGTGCAGTTTAGTTTATCCCCATATAATATATCCATAACCTAAACTAAATCTTTTATCTTCCGGCTATAATATATATATGTTACGCTGAATGGACAGAACTCGATATTTGCCACAAAGGGATTAAAATAGTGCCAACACTTTTTAACAACCCGATCTTTAGTTTAAAAAAGCTCCGTTTTTTCGTCAGATTACAAAAATATACAAAGAACTGCAAAGATAACTGTAGCTAAAGGGACAAAAAGTGAATGTCGCTCTTCACTCGCTTCTCAGCGAATACAAAAATGTGCAAAAATCCGTGTTAACGAATGTGAATATACAAAGAACTGGAAAAACGTCTTTGCAGATGTTTGTAGATTATTTGTCGGTCGAAGCCCGCTTGACATGTTGGAGTGTGAAAAAGCAGAACTCCCCACCAGCGTTTGGCAGGGAGTTCGTGTACCTTGTGGCCTTGGCTTCGCGCTGGGCGAGGACAAGGCGACGGGGAGAGGGGAGATTACTTGCGCAGGCCGAGAGCCTTCACGATGGCGCGGTAGCGCTCGATGTCGCGAGACTTCAGGTAGTTGAGCAGTGAACGGCGCTTACCTACAAGGCCTGTCAGGGCACGCTCCGTGCTGTGGTCCTTGCGGTTTTGCTTCATGTGCTCGGTGAGGTGCTTGATGCGGTAGGTGAACAGAGCAATCTGGCTCTCGGCGCTACCGGTGTCCTTCGTTCCTTGGCCGTACTGGCTGAAAATCTCTTCCTTCTTGGTCGAATCTAAGTACATAATTAATGTGTTATGTGTTAAACTTGTTCTACGTGCAGCCGCCACTCTCTTCGGCACTGCATCGCAAATGCGGGTGCAAAGGTACGAATAAACAGGGAAATGGCAAAGAATTTCGAAAGTTTTTTTTCATTGACCCTTGAACTCAAAAACTCAATAACTCAATAACTCAAAAACTTAAAAACCTCTTGCGCTCGGCTTTTCCGCTTCGCTTTTAGTGCGAAGAACCCTTCCCCTCTTCATCCTGCCTTCTCCGGGTGGTCGGTGTTGATGTAGTCGATGCCGAGTCGGCGAGTCATTCGCCAGGCGTTCTTGTTGTCGGGAAAACCCCACACCCTGAACTTGCATCCCTGTCGGTGAGCCTTCTCGACGTCGCGGCGTATCTTCTGCTGGTCCTCCTTGCTCATCTTGCCGATGCCCTTCCATTTGGTGTACAGGCCCCGGTATTCGCTGATGAGGGGTACGCGGCGTAGCTGCTCGGGGGTGTATGTGGCCTCGATGCGTCCGTCGAAGAATACGTAGGACGGATACGCGCCGAAGTCCTCGGGCTTCACCTTGTCGCCCGTGATGGTGAGCATGATGGCTGCGGGGTTCTCTGCGGTGTCGAAGCAGCGTCTGTAGCCCTTCTCCTCGATGAGCCTTACGAGCGCGTCGAGTGTCTCACGACCCGTCTTCAGGTCCACCAAGAGCTGGAACGACGTGCCGTTGGCGTAGGCCGAGCCGCCGTGCTGTTCCACAACTTGGCGTATAGGTTGCAGGTAGATGGCTTCGAGCGTGCGTTCGGGTCGGATGTCCTTCTTGTCGTGGGCCACGAAGAGGTTGCCGTCCACCAGCCAGATGTCAGCCTCGATGGATGCGGCGTGCGCCTCGTAGGCTCCCCAGAAGGGACATGCCTGGTCGTAGTCGTTGTGGGAATGGATGAGTGGACGCTTGCCTGCGACGGGGAGCGTGGACAGCATGAAAATGAGGAGGAGGGAAAGGGGAAGTCTTCTGTAGTTCATCATTCTGAATGTTAACTATTTTTTTGGGGGGGTGTTGTCAATGTGTGACGTGAAGGGGAAAATATCGGCCGTAGGTGAGCATGCGCCAGATCCACTCCAGCGGACCGAAGCGGAAAGAGCGCAGCCACAACGTCGAGCAGCCTACCTGCAGCAGGAAAGTGGCCGCAGCAATCGCCTCGACTGCGACGAGCGGAACCCGTGTGCCCAAAGCCAGTCCGATGCCGTAGAACAGCGCCATTCCCACGAGCGTCTGCGTCAGATAGCAGGTGAGCGCCATACGTCCGGCAGGACACAGGCCGGCGAAGAGACGATGCTTGCGGCGAAGGCTGTAGAGGCAGAGAGCGCTGACGTAGCTGAGGGCCATCGGTACGACGCTGACGGCATAGAGCAACGCGTGGAGCGTCGGACTGCCGAGAATGTGCCCGTGTGTAGCACTCCATGCGTAGAGCACCGAAGTGGGGAAGCCGATGAGAAACGAGACTCGTAGAACCTTCGGGAGCGGCAGTTCGTGCAGGCGGTCGTACAGGCGGTGCTTGCCGATGAGGTAGCCCAGAAGGAAGAGCCCCAGCACCTTTGGCACTCGGTGGCCGCCGACGAATTCCCACAGACGCTCGTAGGCTCCCTGCATCAGAAAGTCGTGTACGGCGCAGTAGTCTCGGGCGTCTCGGAGCCAGCTGGCGAAGTTCTCTTCGTTGATGCCCCGACGGGTGGCTTCGTCCCACCACGCCTGATAGCACGGCGCAGAGAGGTCGGTGTGGGTGAGTTCCTGCACAGCATCGAGTCCGACGGGAAGGAGCAACAGGGCAACGGCAATGCGCAGCAGCCATTTGTCCGACAGGGGAGTGAAGCACACCAGCAGCATGCCGCACAGGGCATAGAGCAGCAGGATGTCGCCGCTCCACAGCAGCATCAGGTGAGCCGTTCCGATGGCGGCCAGTATGAGCATGCGGCGCAGGAAGAGCGTACGGCTGTGGCGGGCAAGGATGAGTGAGAATCCCACTCCGAAGAGTAGGGAGAAGATGGTGTAGAACTTGCCGTCGACCAGCATGTAGAGCAGGAAGTGCACACATTCGTCGGCACTGGAATGGGGCAGCGCAGCCTGTGCCTGCGGGGAGAGGAACGTCCAGAGCGAAAACTCGGGGAAGTTGGCCAAGGCGATACCCAGCAGGGAAAAACCGCGAAGCGCGTCCAGAATTTGGGCGCGCTCCCACGTCTGTGTCGGCAGATGAGGGTTGTTCATTTGTCGCAGTCTTCTTTTCGTGCTAGTCGGACGACGCCCACCTCTTTAGCAGGGACGCGTCGTAGGCAGATGGAACACCTCCTGCACCTCGCGGATGGCTTCGTCGGTCATACCCTCGGGCTCGGAGCCCATCGCACGGGCACACATATAGATGTTGGCAGCCTTGCAGAGCACATCGGTCTGGTCGAAGGCATCCATGATGTCGGTGCCTACGGCTACTGTACCGTGCTTTTCCCAAAGCACCACATCGTGGTACTTGATCTGTTCGAGTGTGGCGTCGGCCAACTCGACGGAGCCCGGCAGCGTGTAAGGTACGATGCCGATGCCCAGAGGGGCAAAGGCCAGTGTCTCGGGAATCATGCTCCAGAGGACGCGTGTCATCTCGTCGGGGCGCAGAAATCGCTTGATGTGGCTCATTGCGACGAGCTCGATGGGATGAGTGTGGAGGGTGGCCTTGTAGGTGCTGCCCGTCGAGAGCAGGTAGTCCTGCAGTGCCAGGTGTGAGGGCAGCTCGCTGGTGGGCATTACGGGCTCGTCGGCGATAATCTCATAGGATGCACAGTCCGGGCAGATGCGGATAATCGCTCCGTTCTGCATCGGCCGTCGTGCCAAATCGCGCATGCGCTTACCTGTACCTTTGGCATAGAAATACTTGCCATTGAGGCAGGGAAGTACCTTACCGATCTGCTTGGCGGGTGCGAGAGCCGGCAGCGCTGCCATCTCGTCGTCCACATACTCGGTGATGTTCACGGTGATGTTCCCACCGTTGCGTTCGGCCCACCCTTTCTGCCAGAGATAGCCCGTCACCTCGGCCACTTGGTCGATGACGGCTTTCAGCGCAGGCCTTTTGTCTAATACGCTTTCCATAGCCTTATATCAATTGAGGTACGAAGGTGCTGATGATGAGAACGATGATGCCACAGATGAGGACGGTGATGGTCTTGCGTGAGCATCCCTTCCACTCCTTGAGGATGATGCCCCACACGTTTGAGAACGTCACGTTCAGTGCCATAAGGATGCAGAAGGCCAACGTGTCCATAGTGCCGCCTGCCTCGAAGAACGAACGTCCGAGCGAGAGGCCGAAGAACTGGCTGTACCAGAGTGCGCCCGCAAGGATGCAGAAGAAGAGGTTGTTGCCCCATACGGAGCTCTTCTTGTAGTCGCCCCACGTCTTGTTCTTCTGATTCTGCCAGAAGCAGTAGATGGCATTGGTGAGGAATCCGCCCAACGTGACGAGCAGCGTGGCCGGCAGAGTGCGGTACATCGGTTCGGTGAGCTCGCCGAAGTTGATGTCCTTTCCGAAGGTGAGTCCCACGTTGAAGCAGCCGCTCATGAAGCCGGCCAGCAATGCGATGGTGAGTCCCTTGGGGAAGTTGAAGTCCTTCACGGCTGCCTTCTTCTCCTCTTCCGACAGCGATGCGCTCTTCATCGAGCCGGCCACACCGATGATAGCGATGCCGATGAGCGTGACCACCACACCCATGATGACGGCGAAGGTGAGCGACTCGAGTGCATTCAGTTCGGGGAAGAAGATGTTCAGCAACACGGGGCCCATGATGGTGCCGAGGGCGGCGCAGGTGCCCAGTGCGATGCTTTGTCCGAGGGCCACTCCCAGGTAGCGCATAGAGAGACCGAACGTGAGTCCGCCGACACCCCACAGCACACCGAAGAGGATCGTCATCCACAGGTTGAACGACGGCGCAGAGGCAAACAGGCCGAAGAGCGATTCGCCTGCGGGTACGGCCAGCATGGCTCCCAGCAGGGGGAACACGAGCCAGGCAAAGACACCCTGCACGATCCAGTAGCTCTCCCAGCTCCAGGACTTGATCCTGTTGATGGGCACATAGCTGCTCGACTGGCAGAATGCGCCAATGGCTATAATAAGTAATCCGATGATGATTGACATAATCTGAGACCCCCTCCCCGCTCCCCCTTGTATAGGGGAGAGAGTGGAGTTTCTCTCCCCCTATACTGGGACGGTTTGGAGGTGGTTAAGTGTGAATACTATTATTGTTTCTCTGAGGCCCCCTCTCTCGGTCGAAGAAAGCGGGGGAGGGGGGACTTCTCTTTCTCTCTCTCTTAGCGCTTGCTCTGAACTTCAGCCTCGTACTTCTCTACTTCCTTGATGAAGTCGCAGCCCACGGGCACGTCGTTTCGCTGGCAGAACTCATCGTATACAGCATTCCAAGGCAGCGCCTTCGTCTCCTCGAGCATAGCGAGGTTCTGGAACGTCTTACCCTCGAGCTCGTATTTGCCTATCATTGCCGACGGCTCGAGCAGTGCGCGGGTCATGCACTTCTGAGCTGCACGCGAACCAGTGACGTAAGCGCCTACGCGGTTGATGCTGCCGTCGAAGTAGTCGAGGCCATAGTGTACGCGGTCCATTGCCTTTGCGCGAACGATCTCCTGGAAGAGTTCCAGCGTGGGGTCGTCCATCAGGGTTACGTGGTCGCTGTCCCAGCGGATGGGGCGGCTCACGTGGAGCATCAGTTCGGGTACGAACTGGAGTACGGCGCTCACCTTGTCGGCGGGGCTTTCGGTGGGATGATAGTGACCTGTGTCGATGGTCAGGATCTTGTTGTTCTTGGCGGCGTATGCGGTGTAGAAATCGTGGCTGCCCACAGTGAAGCTCTCCAGTCCGATGCCGAACACCTTACCCTCGATGCTGTCCTTCATCATGGGCTGCGGCTTTGCGAAGATTTCGTCGAGCGACTCCTTCAGCAACTGGCGGTAGAGGTAGTGGTTTACGCTCTGGTCCTTGCATCCGTCGTGTACCCAGAGGTTCATCAGGCAGGGGTCGCCCTGTGCCTCACCAATAGCATTCGAGATATCGCGGCAGCGCTTAGTGTGCTCAATCCAGAAGTCGCGTATGCCCTTGTCGGGATTGGCGAGCGAGAGGTTGCCACTCTTGGGATGAGAGAAGGATGTGCTGTTGAAGTCGAGCTTCGTGTCGTTCTCCTTACCCCAGTCTATCCAGCTCTGGAAGTATTCGACGGTCACCTCGTCGCGATCTACCACCTTGCCCTTGAAGTCACCATAGATTTCGTGGAGGTTCAGTCGGTGCGTACCGGGGATGAGGCTTTTAGCCTTGAGGATGTCTTTGCGCAGCTCGTCGATGTTGCGTGCCTTACCGGGATAGTTGCCTGTACTCTGGATGCCGCCGGAGAGTGCGCCAGCCTGCACTTCGAAGCCAGCTACGTCGTCGGCCTGCCAGCAGTGCATGCTCAGGTGGAAGTCCTGCAGTTGTGCCAATACTTTCTCGGTGTCGATGCCAAACTCGGCATAGCGTTCTTTGGCCAGTTCATAGGCCTTCGTGATTTTTTCGCTTTTCATGTTGTGAATGGATTGATAGTTTTGTTATTTGGATATCTTTGTGAATCTCTCGTAGGCTGCATCCCATGCTTCGGTGTCCTGCGGCAGGTAGGTCTTCATCTCGATGCTGTCGGCAATGATGTGTCGCATCTCGAAGATGTTGGCAACCAACCCTGCGGCTTTGGCCTGAAGCATGATGTTGCCGATAGCAGTTCCCTCAACGGGACCAGTCAGTACGGGCATGCTCAGGCTGTTTGCGGCCATCTGCATGAGGTACTGGTTGTAGGTTCCGCCGCCGATGACGTGAAGTTTCTCGATGGGGAAGGGTGCGAGTTCGCGCAGGTAGCCCACCACCTGACGGTAGCGCAGTGCGAGGCTCTCGAAGATGCAGCGTGCCATCTGCTGATAGGTGAGCGGAATGGGTTGCCCCGTTTCCTGGCAGAAGCTCTGTATGGCCTCGACCATACTGGCGGGGTTGGCAAAGCGTGGGTCGTCGGGATTGATGAACGAGCGGAACGGTTCGGCTGTCATTGCGTCGCGGTTGATGTCGTTCACGTTTGCGGGAGCATCGGTCCACTCCTGACGGCAGCGTTCCAGGAGCCACATGCCGCAGATGTTCTTCAGGAAGCGTGTGGTGCCCTCGATGCCGCCTTAGTTGGTGAAGTTGTACTGGAAGCTCTTTGCGTTGATGATGGCATCACGGGTCTCGATGCCCAGCAGGCTCCATGTGCCGCAACTCAGGTAGGCATAGTGTGCGTCCTGTGCCGGAACGGCTGCTACTGCAGCGCCCGTATCGTGTCCGGCCACAGCCACTACGGGTACGGCACCGAGGCCCGTCATCTTTTGTACCTCGGGCGAGAGTGTACCCACCGTATCGCTGGGATTCACATAGCGCCCGAACTGGCTCTCGCTCAGTCCGAGAACCTCAATCAGCTCGGGGTCGATGCGCTTCGTGCGTGGGTCGAGCATCTGGCTGGTGCTCAGAATCGTGTATTCGCATACGGCCTCGCCCGTGAGCATATACATCAGTGCGTCGGGCACGAAGAGAATCTTCTCGGCAGCCTCCAGTGCCGAGTCGTTGTGGCTCCGCATGGCGGAAAGCTGGAAGAGCGAGTTGAAGTTCATAAACTGGATGCCCGTCTTTTCATATACCTTTTCCTTGGGCACCTTCTTAAAATACTCCTCCATCGCGCCCTCGGTGTGCGGGTCGCGGTAGCAGAGCGGGTTGCGTAGGATGGCGCCGTCCTTGCCGACGCACACGAAATCGACGCCCCAAGTGTCGATGCCGATGCTCGTTAGGGTAATACCCTCTTCGGCTACAGTCTTCAGTCCGCGGATAATCTCGTTGTAGAGCGCGAATATGTCCCAGTAGAAGTGGCCTCCCGTCTGGATGATGTGGTTTGGAAAGCGTGTCAGCTCCCGCTGTTGCAGGCGACCGTTTTCGATGCAGCCCAGAATGGTGCGTCCGCTGGTGGCGCCCAAGTCCACCGCAAAGAAATTTGTGCTGTTGTTCATGTGTGGTTATTGTTTAATGTATCCTTTTTCGTGTGACGAAGTTACGCACTTTTGTCTGTTCCACCAAGTGTCTGAAACGAATTTGTGCTGGGGCGATTATTTCCCCTTTAACTCCCCCTCAGTCTCATTCCTTGATGGCGCGGATGTATGTGAACAGGTACATTGCTCCCAGCGCGAGGATGAAGATTGCTCCAGCCTGTCCGAACTGGTCGCTCATGAATCCCATGATGGGAGGGAATACGGCACCGCCTACGATGCCCATAATCATCAGTCCGCTCACCTCGTTCTGTTTCTCGGGTACGGAGTTCATGGCGTTTGCCATAATGATGGAGAAGAGGTTCGAGTTGCCGAGTCCCGCAAGTGCGATGGCCACATAGAGCATCGTCTTGCTATGTTCCGTGAAGAGGAGCAGGAGTGCGACGGCCATGAGGCACATCGAGATGGCAAAGAAGGTGCGTCCCTTCATCATGCGCAGGATGGCTGCACCCGAGAAGCAACCGATGGTACGGAAGGCGAAGTAGAGCGAGGTGGCGAAGGCTGCCTCGTTGAGCGACATACTGAGGCGCTCCATAAGAATCTTGGGTGCTGTGGTGTTCACGCCGACATCGATGCCCACATGGCACACGATAGCCAAGAAGGAAAGCAGCACGACGGGAGTGCCCAGCATGCCCAGACACTCGCCAAAGGTCGAGGGCTTGCCCTCGGGCTTCGGCTCCTCGATGGGAGTGACACCCAACAGGAGAGTGGCTGAGGCACCGACAATGAGGAAGATGAGGAACAGGACGCGCCAGTCGTAGCCCGCGGTGGGAATGACCTGCGTGGCTCCCCATATAGCCAGATAGGGCGCTACGAACGATGCAATGGCCTTGATGAATTGTCCGAACGTGAGGGTGGAGGACAGGTTGCGCCCTCCGGTGATGGAGGCCACGAGCGGGTTCAGTGACGTCTGCAAGATGGCGTTGCCGATGCCCAGCAGCGAGAAGGCTACGCCCATTGTGGCAAAGGAATAGTGGAGGAGCGGGACAATCAAAGCCACCACCGTGAGCAGCATCGACAGCATCACCGTCTTCTTACGGCCGATGCAATTCATCAGCATGCCTGTGGGCACTCCGAATATCAGGAACCAAAAGAATACGAGCGACGGGAAGATGTTGGCCGTAGCGTCGTTAAGCCCCAAGTCTTCCTTTACGTAGTTCGATGCGATGCCCACCAGATCGACAAACCCCATTGCGAAGAAGCAGAGCATCACGGGGATGAGTGTCAGTTGCGAATTCTTTTTCATACTAATATAATGTGTTGCGAAATGTCGGAAATGCGGGAGATTACTTCATCCTGCCTGTATAGGCATTCACGCCTTCGCTGTTGATCTCCTGTGAAAAGAACTTCTTGGCAGCCTTGTCCACATCGCCGTTCCAAGGCTGTCCTCCGCCTGCGTTCTGAACTACCCACAGGCGCAGCTGCTTCTTGTGCCAGTTCACGGAGCAGTTGGTACCCCATGCGCCGCCGTGCCCAAACCAAGCGTCCTCGCTGTCCTTCACCGGAGCCGACAGACCCAGCGAGTAGCCGCCCATGCCTTCAGGGCGCGTCGATACAGCCAAAATGCTCTTCACCGTCTCCTCCTTCAGGATGCGCACACCGTTTTCGCCCACACCCAGATTCATGAGCATCTTGTAGAACTTCAGCTGATCGGCAGCCGTAGTCCACATGCCTGCACCGGCCGAAGCGAATACGTGCGAGTCGTTGTAGGGACGCTGTTCCCAAGCCATCTCCTCGCGCCATTCGGCGGGTGCGTTCTCCTTCGTCTCGTAGAGTTCAATCTTCTTCTTGAGTTGCTTGTCGGTGGGCCAGAACCAGCTCGACTTCATGCCCAGAGGGTCCAGTACGTTCTCTTTCAGGTATTGCTCCCACTTCATGCCCGTGATGGCCTCGACGACGGCTGCACCGATGTCGATACCTGTATTAGAATATGTTTCGCGCGTACCAGGCTCGAACAGGATGGGCGAACCAGCTGCAATTGAGGCCACCTGGCGAATCGGTGCGCCGCCCGACCATCCGCCGCCGCGAACGTCGCTACGCTTTGCGCTGCATTCGAAGGGGAAGCCGCCCGTATGGTTGAGCACCATTCGCACGGTGAGCACATTCTTGGCCTTGTGGAGTGTCTTCACGCCGTCCTTCTCGCCGTCCAGTACCCATAGTTCCTTGAACTCGGGCAGATACTTCGATACGGGATCGTCGAGCGACAGTTTTCCTTCCTCGACCAGCTTGGCTATCGTCACTCCGCAGAATCCCTTCGTCTGGGAACACTGCATGAAGACGTTGTCCATCCGTATGGGGCGCTTCTTGGCCACATCGGCATATCCGATACAGCATGTTTCCTGCACTCCCTCCTTATAGAATACGCAGATGGCACCTGCCAGACGTCCGCTGTCCACATAAGGTTGCAAAGCTTCCCGTGCAAAACTTGTTTTCGCATCTCTCGGTCCTTTCTTTGCTGTTGCCGTCAGGCAGAATGCGGCAATCAGCAGAATGATAATCCGTCTCATGTTGTGTGATTATTATGTTCTTTATTCGTATTTCTTCGTAGAAAATGGCATTTCATTCCGCAAAAATACATAAAATCTGTCAAATTGCAAAGCCTTTCCCAAGATAAAAAAGAAAGAAATGGAAAGAATGAAGAAATATTCTTACGCCCCATCCTGTCCATCCCGATTGCAAACGCCTGCTTTGGCGATGAGTCGGACTAAGGCAAGCGGGAGACTTTCCCACGTGTGGGAAATGCAATTCCCACCTGTGGGAAAAGGTTTTCCCACGCGTGGGAAAAATGAAGATCCAGTGTGAATGTTCAGAGTGGATTGAATGTTTGAGGGTCTTGGCTTGCGTTCTCATCTCAGCAGAAAGCGGTGGCTGGTTTTCTTGGCGCATCCGGCATGAAAGTCTACGGCGATGGACGTAGGCGAGACGCTCAGTTTGTACGAACCGGCAGCCTGCGAGACGGAATACTGTCGGACGCCCGGCTGGAACGGAGCATACAGTTCGGGAGTGCCAGCCTTGCGCGCCTTCTCGCTCTCGGAGAGAAGACCATACTGTCCTGCGCCCTCGCGCAGCACCCGATATGTGCCGTACTCTTCCTTTGCCCAAACGCTGTTCATGGTCATCTGCGTGATGTGGCCGTCGTAGCCGTACCAGTCAAGAAACTCCGTCAGATGAGTGTGACCGCAGAGGCAGATGGCGTTGCGCTGGGCGAAACGTTCCATGAAATGCTTGTGCAGCTCAGGGTTCGCAGGCTTCTTCTGCCCGCCGTAGAGGTACCAGCGCGGATAGGTGTTCACGGCGGGGAAGATGGTGCCGTGAGAGACGATGAATGTGTGGCGCGCCCCTTTCGAGTCGTCGAGCATTCGGTCAAACAGGGTGGCATCGGGGTCGTTGAAATCAATGACGATGAACACATCGTCGCCCATGCTGAACTTGAATGAAGTGTCGGCCACGGGAATGCCCAGTTCCTGCGAAATGACTGGCGGCATGAACCTGTGGTAGCATTCCTTGGCGTGCGTTCCGCGGATGTCGTGATTGCCCACTACGGTCACGAAAGGCAGGCCTTTGCACACTCGTTTCTTTATGAGATGTATGGCATCGCCGAGCATCGCCTCGTGAATTACTGGGTCGCCGCAGTCGCCCTGCACCAAGTCGCCCATCTGCAGCACGAATCGGGTGTGCGAGTCCACCAACTTGGCGGCACGCTTGAGCATCTTGGGGCAGCGGCTGCGCCACATCTCGCCGTTGCGGACGAATTCAGCTCGATGCACTTGATTTGAGCTCTCGTTGTGATCCACATATTTGGCATGATATACGTCGGCCGGCTCGGTGTCGTAATGTGTGTCGCCCAGGATGATGATGTTATAGTCCGCCTGTTGGCTTGCAATCTGCGTCTTGGCTGCTATGCGGCTGAGTAGTGCCATGTTGGCAACGCCAGCTGCAGAAAGGGCGAGGAAGTGCCTTCTGTTCATCTTTGTGGTTTGTGTTGTGAGGTCAGTTTCTGTGTGTGAATAAGTGGAAGTCTGGCCGCAGGCGTCCTTTTTCCTCTGCAAATATAGACAATTTTCCCGAAACAGCAGCCTTTCGTATTGCCGAAATTACGTTTTCTTTCGAGGAAATGAGGCAAAACTTGGCAGAGTCGGAAAATATAGTTACTTTTGCAGGGAATTACAGATACGAAGCGTCTCCCCCAGACAATCGCCTTCTGCTTCTGCACTTTCTTCGGGCGTAAGGCCGAGTAGCGCTCACGGCACTATGCCCCCATCGAAACCGACATACACTGAACCCATGCTGCTCATCTACGCCATAGGCCTTCTGGCACAGCTCTTCTTCTCGGCCCGCGTCGCGATTCAGTGGATTATGAGCGAGCGGCAGCGCCGGGTGGTTACGCCCACCATCTACTGGTTCTTTAGCCTGGTGGGTGCGGTGCTGATGATTGTCTATGGGTTGTTTCGCAACGACTTCTCCATTCTCCTCGGCCAGACGCTTTCCTATTATATATATATGTGGAACCTTCACGCTCAGGGATATTGGGCCCAGTTGCGCCCACGCTTCCTTCGCTGGCTGCTGGTGGTCCTGCCTGTCGTCGTGGGTGCGATCCTTGTGCGCGATACCGACAACCTCCTGCAGCTGCTGTTCCACAACGAGGATATCCCCCTTTGGCTGCTGCTGATGGGGTCGTTGGGGCAGAGCATCTTTTCGATGCGTTTTGTCTATCAGTGGTACTATTCCTTTCGCAAGGGCGAGTCAGTATTGCCCGTCGGCTTCTGGATAATCAGCGTGGCGGGTTCGGCGCTTATCATCATCTATGGCATCATACGCCTCGACCCTGTGCTCATCCTCGGGCAAAGTTTCGGAAATGTACCCTACGTACGCAATATCATGCTCGCCCTGCGCGAACGACGGGAAAAAGCTAAGGAACAATGTCAGAGTGGATTTGATAATTATCAGCACACACCTTAAACCAAACCCGCTGCACATTGTCTGAGAATAAGTATGAATGCTGCGTTCCGAAATAACTGCCCCATCCATTTCCGATGCCTCATCGCCATACTTCTCGTGGTGCTGAGTCATGCTGTGGCCTTTGCCCAGCAGCCCATCGTGCCAGCCGATTCGCTGTCCAGTTCTACTGGTTTGCAGGAGGATGAGGCTCTGCTGCAGAGCAAGGTGAGGGTAAATGTGCGCGGTACCGTCTATGAGAACGAAAGCCTGAAGCCCATGCCCGGTGCCACCGTGAAGATCATCGACAAACAGGGAAAACTCATCAGCGGAGCGCTGACTAAGGACAACGGACAGTACATACTTCCAGCTGTGCCGGCGGGTGCCTACACCTTGCGCATTTCCTTCATGGGCTACAAGGAGCAGTCCTTCGCGCTGACGTTGCCCGAAAAGGCCGGGAACTTCAAGGTGAGCGACGTACTGATGCGCGAGGAAACCACCGTGATGGCCGAGGCGGTCGTAGAAGGGCAGATGCCCGAGATGACGGTGGTCGATGATACGGTGATGTACAATGCCGATGCCTTCAAACTGCCCGACGGCTCGCTCGTCGAGGACCTTATCAAGAAGCTGCCGGGCATCGAGGTAGACGAGAACGGGAAATACACTTGGAACGGCAAGGAGATATCCCAGATACTCCTGGACGGCAAGGAGTTCTTCGGGCGCAACATGGGCATGACGCTCCAGAACCTGCCTGCCGACATTATCGACAAGATCAAGGCCTACGACCGCAAGAGCGACCGTGCGCGGGATACCGGCATCGATGACGGCGAGGAACATACCGTGCTGGACCTTACTGTCAAGAAGGACAAGAAACGCGGCTGGCTGGGTAACTTCGAGGGAGGCTATGGTACCGAGGACCGATACCGCGGACGCACCATGGTGAACCGCTTCATCGGTGAGCAGAAGTACTCCTTCGTGGGCAACGTCGGTAATAACGAAGGGAACGGGATGACGGACCACCAGAGCGTGGGATTCACGATGAACTATGACAAGAAGGGCCCTGACAATAAGGACAAGCTGGAGCTGAACGGCGGCGTGAATGCCAACTTCAGCCAGGGCCAGAGGGAGGCGACCTCCAGCACGCAGTCCTTTGTGAACACCAGCTCGGCCTTCAGCAACGGGCATAGCCTGAGCGACAATTTCAGCCGTGCCGTCGAAGCCAACTACAAGGTGGAATGGAAGGTCGATTCGATGACCAAGATTTCCGTGCGCCCCACGTTCAACTACAACGAGAGCGGACTCTCGTCGCGAAGCGACAACGCCACCTTCCGTAAGGATCCTTTCGAGTTCGAAGGCATCACCGACCCGCTGGCTCAGATAATGGAACTGCCCAAGTCGGCACGCGTGAACCATCGGGTGAACATGAATCACAGCGCCTCGTCGAGCATCAGTGGAAATCTCAATGCGCGGGTCACACGCCGTATGAAGAAGGACGGACGCAACATCACGCTCGACTTTGATGCCGGAATCGGTGCAAACGGGTCCGACGGCGACAACTTCAGCCATGTGGACTATTATCGCATCAAGGCCAAGGGGGGCGGAGACTCCATCTATCACAAGGCACAGTACAACGATACGGACAACAAACAGCGCAACGTCCGAACGAAACTCTCGTACAACGAACCGCTGGCCGACAGGCTCTTCCTCCAGCTGAGCTATCAGTATTCCTATAACTTCAAGGACAATAACCGCACGGTCTCCACCATCTTCGACCCCTACAACGTACAGTGGGGCGTGGACTATGACAACTATCGCGACTTCCGCTCCCAGGCACCGGCCGACACGGCCCAGTGCAACTATACGACCAGCCACTACCAGAGTCACATGACCAACTTGCAGCTGAACCTTATCCGGACGCTGTTCCGCATGACAGTCGGGGTTGACGTCACCCCGCAGTTCAACGAGGTGAACTACACGAAGGGCTACAAGCATCATGAAGTGAAGCGCCATGTGGTAAACGCCGCACCGACACTCAACTTCAGGTATCGCTTCTCGCGGCAGGAGTCGCTCGACGTGCGCTATCGGAGCCAGACGGGCCAGCCCACCATCACCGACCTGATTCCCGACACGCTGAACAATACCAACCCGCTGAACGTCCGCCTGGGAAACCCGGGGCTGAAGCCCTCGTTCACCCAGACGTTCAATGCAAACTATAACCGCAGCGTGCCCAAGCTGCAGCGAAGCCTGGCCGCCACCGCCTCGTTCAATACTACGCAGAACAGCGTGAGCAACATGACGCAGTATGACGACGAGACGGGCGGTCGCGTTACGCGGCCCGAGAACATCAACGGTAACTGGAGCGGCAATGTGGGCGTGAACTTCAACACGGCCTTCCGCCGCAACCAGCACTTCCACTTCAATACCAATTCCCAGGGGAGCATGACGAACTCCCTGGCCTATGTCTATATCTCGAAGGAGAAGGCCACACGCAAGGCACGCACCCGAGGGGTGAATGCCAGCGAGTCGGTGCGCTTCAGCTACCGCAACGACTGGCTCGACGTGAACCTCAACAGTTCGTTCCGCTATCATCACAGCAGTTCGACGAATACCAATGCCTCGAAGCTCGACACGTACCAGTACACATATGGCGGCGGCGTACAGGTGCAGATGCCGTGGGGAATGACATGCAACATGGACATCACTCAGGCCAGCCGTCGCGGATACTCTGATGCCTCGATGAACACCGACGAGCTGCTGTGGAACTTCTCCCTCAGCCAGCGTCTGCTCCCCAAGAAGAACCTCGTCATCTCGCTTCGTGCCGTCGATGTACTCGACCGTCGTGCCGAGGTGACACGTAACATCACGGCTACCGCACGCACCGACACGCGCACCCGTAACATCCATTCATATTATATGCTCTCCGTCAACTATCGCTTCGGACAGTTTGGCGGAAAGGGGAAAGGAAAAGCCAAGGCTGCGGGAAAGGATGCCGGGAAGGGCGCAGGCAAGGGCGCCGGTCCCAAGGGGCAGGGTGAAATGAAGAATAATCGTATTGCCGGCAGACCTGCAGGCCCGCGCGGTTCCAGGTAAAGCCCCCCTTCTCCCTCCTGTCTTTACGTTATTTCACCACATGGGTTCCTAAGAAGAAGTTCTGCTCCATGTTTCCAGACCCTTCCATGATGTCGGTCTTGGCGCTGATGTTGTCCAGATAATTCACGATGCTGGCTTCCTGCGTGCAGGGCACGACGGGACTTCCGAACTCTCGCGTACCATGATGGGCCAACACGCAATGCACGATGCGCTTCACTTCCTCCTTCTCTATGCCTTTCTCATCGAGCACGTTGTTCAGCTTGTGTGCCGAGAGAAAGATGTGCCCCAGCAGATACATGTCGGGTTGTGTGTCGCCCTGGCGGTTGTATTCATACACTTTTCCGTAGTCGTGAAACAGGATGGCCAGAATCACACGTTCAGGTTTGATAGGGTAGGGCAGGCAGGGATAGAGCCCCTCGAACATGTGGAGCATCTGATGCGTGTGGTTCAGCAGTCCGCCCGGATAGGCATGGTGCACGTTGTTGGCTGCCGGATATTCGCTGTACGGGCGATACAGTTTGTCGGCGAAGTCGCGGATGATGGGGACAAGCGTGGTGTCGCTGCAGAACTTGGCAAGGTGGTCTATGCAGGCATCCCACTCTTCGCGTGCGATGGGGCGGGGGAGCAGGTTGTAGAGCGGATGCCCTGGAGAGGCCATCTTCCCGATGACCATGTCGGGCAGTGAGCACGATTTCTTCCCTGCGTTGTCCTTCAGGCTGACAAAGCTCACCAGTTGCCCTACAACGGGGTCGCTGTTGGGCTGCACATCCCATACGTTGATGTTTAATGTCTCTTCTTTCGAGGCCACCTTCAGCATGACGTATGGCGACCCATTGCGTGTGGTCCCGTTGGAACGAGCCACGACGAGATACTCCTGATAATTCATTATTCACTCTTTACTTATCACTTATCACTTTTCGTTCTTCACTTCCCACGAATGGGTTTGGGATGAGACTTTTTGCAAGAATCAGCATCCAATACATACAGAAGAAGCAGACACCCGTGACCGCATTGTCAATCCCCAACGGGGCGAAGGGCAGCACGCAGAACGAGAGCATGGCACAGCAGCAAAGCAACGTATGCTCATGAAACTTCTTGACCAGCAAGCGGCGTCCACGGCGCCTGATACTCAGATAGGATGTCAGCGCTACAGAGCAAAGAAACACTTTTGTGTTCCACAGCAGGAGTAATGTCTCGCCCGTGCGTGTGAGCATCCCTTCCAGCCCGTCAGGCATGTCGCCCTCGCCCGTGTTCAGATGGTGCCAGATGCTGAGCACCGTACCGATGAGGAAGCCGATGACCATAGGCCAGCATGCAGTCTTGAAAAACGTGTCGCGATTCAGGAATGCTATCCAGAGGAAACTGCCACACAGCGGGAGCGTGATACCGTCGTGCGTATAGCTGCAGAAGATGCCCATCAGCAACATCAGCGCATAGACGTGGCGGTAGTCCCGTTGGCTCACCCGCTTGTATTGCGTGATAAAGAAAGGCACGATGCACTGCGACGACAGCTCCAGCATCGCCTCCTCGTCACGGGCAAAGAAGTTCTCCACGCCGGGGAAGAAGATGAGCAGGAAGAGTGCCGTACCCAGCACTTCGACGGGACGGTTGCCCGTATCGGCCATCGTAGCCGACAGATAGACAAGCAGTGTGAACAGCAACGCACAGACGGGAATGACCACACTCTGCTCCCACACCATCCATTCGTAGGTGGGAAGCAGTGCCATCATCAGCGCTATGAGCGCGAAGATGCACAGGTATGTTGCCGCCATTTTCCACTTCATTGTCCTGCAACGGTCTTATCTTGCGAATTCTGGAACCATTTGAACTTATTGTAAGCTTCGTAGATTCCTTGGGCTGATGAGTTAGCAGTTGCTTATTCGTATTGCGCAGACAAAGTTACATTTTTTTATTTGTCCTGCCAAGTGATTGCCCCAAAAAGATTATCCGAACACACCTAAAGTGCGTGAGTCAACAATGCTTCGAGCGCAGCCGTCGAGCCTACAGCAGAGTGTACGGCGATAGTTCTTCTGTCTCCCGGCAGCTTGTGGCGGTTGTAGTTCGGGAGTTCCGATGGGCTTCAGCTGCATGTTCGATGTGCTCCGCCAATGAGTTGATGTAGCCTACATACATACATTGCATTCCAGCTTCTGATGCTTGCTGCCGCATCGGTCTCTGCTTGCTGCCGCACTGGCTCCTGCTTGCTGTCGTAACTGCCTCTGCTTGCTGTCGCACCGAGCCCTGCTTGCGCAAGAAGAGCGCTTTTCTTGCCGTGACAAATCGACTTGTTTGCGCAAGTTTTCGCTGAAATGTCAGGCCTGTTTTGACGAAAGTTTTTTTTGAAAATTGCCAAACAGCCTACATGCCTACATGATTTGCCTGTAAAATTCTGTGGTACAAAAAGTTGTAAAATTTCAAGCCTACATAAAGCCTACATAAAGCCTACATAAAGCCTACATACTTCATACATAAATGGGGAGGGAGTCCGAATGTAGGTTTTATGTAGGCTTTATGTAGGCTTTATGTAGGCTTGGATTCGCCGCAATCCCTTTATTCATGCGGGTTTTAAGCGTTTTTATGTAGGCATGTAGGCTGTTTTGCCATTTTCAAAATAAAATTGCGGCAGAAAAGGCGGCTTTTTGCAAGTTGTCCCGAATGAAACATGAATATCACAGATGCTTCTTTCCGTAGTGCGATGCCTGTGCCGCGACAGACTGCAGGTAAATTCTGTCAGCCGTGAACTGACATTTTGTCGCTTCTGCCGTTTTGGCACGCTGTTCGTTCGTTAAAGGGCGGAAGCGGGATGCTCCGTATTCCGGCAGTTGCATTCGAAGATAGGAAACAAAAGGTAATATTAAGTATAACATCAAAAAACAAACAACTATGAACATCAAACCATTAGCAGACCGTGTGCTCATCGAACCGGCACCGGCAGAGACGAAGACTGTGGGCGGCATCATCATTCCTGACACCGCCAAGGAGAAACCCCTGAAGGGTACTGTGATTGCAGTGGGCAAGGGCACGAAAGACGAGGAGATGGTGCTGAAGGAAGGCGACCAGGTGCTGTATGGCAAATATGCCGGCACGGAACTGGAGCTGGACGGCAAGAAGTACCTCATCATGCGTCAGAGCGACGTAGTGGCAATCTTGGGCTAATGAATTAGGAATCAATAACCGTAAAAGAATGTTTAACCATCATGGTTCATACCTCGCAACGACAAATGTGAGTAGTGAATCGTGAACTAAGAATAGAATAAAATGGCAAAAGATATTAAATTCAACATCGAGGCCCGCGAGCAGATGAAGAAGGGCGTGGATCAGTTGGCAAACGCAGTGAAGGTGACCCTGGGTCCGAAGGGCCGCAACGTGATTTTGGAGAAGAAGTTCGGTGCACCGCAGATCACCAAGGATGGTGTGACGGTAGCCAAGGAAATCGATCTGGCCGACCCGTTCCAGAATGCCGGCGCACAGCTGGTGAAGAGCGTGGCAAGCAAGACGGGCGACGACGCAGGCGACGGCACGACGACTGCCACCGTACTGGCTCAGGCCATCGTTCGCGAAGGCTTGAAGAATGTGGCCGCCGGTGCCAATCCTATGGACCTGAAGCGTGGTATCGACAAGGCTGTGTCCGCTGTGGTGGAGCACATTAAGGGCCAGGCCGAGCAGGTGGGCAGCGACTATCAGAAGATAGAGCAGGTGGCTGCCGTGAGCGCCAATAACGATCCCGAGATCGGCAAACTGCTGGCAGACGCCATGCAGAAGGTGTCGAAGGACGGCGTCATCACCATCGAGGAGGCCAAGGGCCGCGACACTACCATCGGCGTGGTCGAGGGTATGCAGTTCGACCGTGGCTATCTGTCGGCATACTTCGTGACGAATCCCGAGAAGATGGAGTGTGAGATGGAGAATCCCTACATCCTTATCTACGACAAGAAGATCAGCAACCTGAAGGACTTCCTGCCCATTCTGGAGCCTGCTGTGCAGACGGGTCGTCCCCTGCTCGTGATTGCCGAGGATGTCGATAGCGAGGCACTGACCACATTGGTAGTGAACCGCCTGCGTACGCAACTGAAGATTTGCGCTGTGAAGGCTCCTGGCTTCGGCGACCGTCGCAAGGCCATGTTGCAGGATATTGCCACACTGACTGGCGGCATCGTTATCAGCGAGGATACGGGCCTCAAGCTGGAGCAGGCTACGATTGAGATGCTGGGCTCCTGCGACAAGGTGACCGTCACCAAGGACAACACCACGATCGTCAGCGGTCATGGCGACTCTCAGCTCATCAAGGATCGTATCGCACAGATCAAGAACGAGTTGGAGAATACCACCAGCAGCTACGACAAGGAGAAGCTGCAGGAGCGTCTGGCCAAGCTCTCCGGCGGTGTGGCAGTGCTCTACGTAGGTGCACCCAGTGAGGTGGAGATGAAGGAGAAGAAGGATCGCGTCGATGATGCTCTGTGCGCTACTCGTGCAGCCATCGAAGAGGGTATCATCCCTGGTGGTGGTGTGGCATACATCCGTGCCCAGGAGGTGCTCGAGGGTCTGAAGGGCTACAACGCAGACGAGACTACTGGTATCCAGATCGTGCGTCGTGCCATCGAGGAGCCTCTGCGCCAGATCGTTGAGAATGCAGGCCTGGAAGGCAGCGTGGTCATCAACAATGTACGTCAGGGCAAGGGCGATTACGGCTACAACGCCCGTGAGGACCGCTATGAGAACCTGAAGTCCAGCGGTATCATCGACCCGGCAAAGGTGACCCGCGTGGCACTCGAGAACGCTGCCAGCATCGCCGGCATGTTCCTGACCACCGAATGCGTCATCTGCGAGGCCAAGGAGGAGAAGCCCGAAATGCCGATGGGCGGTGCTCCCGGCATGGGTGGCATGGGCGGCATGATGTAATCAGCAGCACAATATTATAGAAATGAGGGGCGGAATGTCGAATACGGCATTCCGCCCCTCTTTTCTTATCTCAAGGTTTTGTCCTTTAAAATATTTTTCATAAATTTGTGGCGGAAAAACAAGGATAATAATATGACATCAGCACAAGCACGTCTCAACGCGCAATGCTTTGGCGCGTTGCAGATAATTTCCCAGGACGAAGATTTGATGCGCAAGGCCGTACGCGCCCTGCAGCGAATAGTGGACAAGGTGAAACCCGCCGAAGACCCTACCCTCATGACGAAGGAGGAGTTTTTCCGCCGTGTGGACAAGGCGCGGGAGGATTATGAGAAGGGCAACTATTACGAAATGCTCCCCGGAGAATCGTTAGAGGCTTTTTTAGACCGAATTGGATAGATGTTTACGATACGATATACCTCCGAGGCTCGCGAGGATCTCCTTCGTCTTAGGCGAGACGAGCCGTCGGCACTGAGAAAGGTCGCGAAATTATTGGATGAACTGATGGAGCATCCTCGTACTGGCACTGGCCATCCCGAACAACTCTCTGGTGACAGGGCGGGGCAGTGGAGTCGCCGCATCACTAAGAAGCATCGACTCGTGTATGAAATACGCGAGACGGAGGTCGTGGTGCTTGTGCTCACGGCGTATGGGCATTATGACGACAAATAGGCAGAATAATCATAAACTAAAGTAATATAATGAAAAAAGTAATCCTTTCATTGCTGGCGCTTGTAGCCATGCAGGCACAGGCACAGAACGAGGCGGCGCAGACGACCGCCCAGGACACGGCCAAGTCCGAAAATCTGGCGCAGTATGTAAACCCCATGATTGGCACCGGCGACCACGGGCATGTCTTCCTGGGCGCAAGTGTGCCGTTCGGTATGGTAAATGCCGGTCCCACACAGTATGAACGGGGCTGGGACTGGTGCTCCGGCTACCACTACGACGGCAAGAAGATTATCGGCTTCGGACAGATGCACCTGAGCGGTACAGGCTGTGGCGACCTGGGTGACATTGGGCTGATGCCCGCCTATGGCGACCTTGAGCTCACTCGCGAAGGGCTGTGCAGCAGCTACAGCCACGACAAGGAACTCTGCGTGCCCGGCTACTACCGTGTGCTGCTGGAGCGCTTCGGCATTCAGGCCGAGATGACGGCTACCGCACGTTGCGCCTTCTATCGCTTCGTGTTCCCCAAGGGCAGCAACAACGCCCGCATCATCGTCGATCTGGAGAACACCATCGGCGACGACACCCGCGAGGCTCGTGTCATGCCGCTCGACGACTTCACGCTCGTCGGCTATCGTCGCAGTCACGGCTGGGCCAGCAACCAGATGGTCTATTTCTGCATGAAGTTCTCAAAGCCTATGCACAACTGGCTTTCCGAGGGCATCAATGCACCCTACGGACAGGCCACCTTCGAGGTGGGTCCTGGCGACGACGTAATGGTGAAGGTGGCTCTCTCGCCCACCAGCGAGGTAAACGCCATCCAGAATATGAATGCCGAGCTCGAGGGAACGTGGGATTTCAAGGCCGTGGCCAATGCAGCCAGTCAGGCATGGAACGACGCGCTGGGACGCGTCAAGGCAACCTTCCGCACCGAGCGCGAACGTACCATCTTCTACACGGCTCTTTACCATTTCATGGTGGCACCTCAGCTGTGGAGCGATGTCACGGGCGACTACATGGGTGCCGACCTCAAGGTGCATCAGGGTGCCGACTATGAGACGCTTACCACTTGGAGCCTCTGGGATACCTATCGCACGGCTCATCCGTTGGCCACACTTATCCTGCCGGACCGCATGCGTGACTATGCCAAGACGATGATGGCCATCTATAACGAGTGGGGCGAACTGCCTGTATGGCATCTGGTGAGCAACGATACGTACTGCATGGTGGGCGAACCCGGCGTGCAGGTGTTGGCTGATATGATTCTCAAGGATATGCAGACCGATGTGGATCCCGAGATGGCACTGGCCGCCATCAAGGCCAGCCTGCTGCCCACTGAGTTCGGCGACCGCAAGACGCGCCGCCTGCCCTTGCGTGGCAAGGACCAGCTAGCCGAGTTGGGCTATCTGGCCTACGATGGTGGCGAAGGAGAGGTGGTGGCCAAGAGTCTCGAATACTACATCGCCTGCTGGGCTGCGGCACAGCTGGCTGGCAAACTTGGCCACGAGCAGGACAGCATTCGCTTCTACGACCTGAGCATGAACTACAAGAAGCTCTACGATGCCCGTGTTAAGGTGATGCGTGCCCTCGACACGAAGGGGAACTTCCGTCCGCTGCCAGCGAATTTCAATCCGGGCCACCAGACGGGCGACTACACCGAGGGTAATCCTTGGCAGTACAGCTTCCTCGTGCCCCACGACGTGAAGGGACTCGTCCAGCTCATGGGCGGCGACAAAGCATTCGAGGCGCGTCTCGACAGCCTCTTCACCGCCGACAGCGATCTGGGTGAGCATGCCAACCCCGACATCTCGGGACTCATCGGCCAGTATGCCCACGGCAACGAGCCCAGCCACCACGTCCTCTACATGTATAACTATGTGAATCAGCCCCGCAAGACGCAGAAGATGGTGCGCCAGGTTATGGACGAACTCTACACCGACCAGCCTGCGGGCCTCTGCGGCAACGAGGATGTGGGCCAAATGTCGGCTTGGTACGTCATGTCGGCTCTCGGCTTCTACCAGGTGGAGCCCTGCGGCGGCATCTACCAGCTCGGCTCGCCCATCGTCGAGACGGCCACCATCGACCTGCCCGAAGGTAAAACGTTCACCGTGCGCACCCATAATGGTTCGCAGAAGGCCATCTACGTGAAGAAGTATGTCCTCAACGGCAAGCAACTCAAAGTGAACTACATTACGCACCAGCAGATTATGGCCGGCGGCACGCTGGATGTCTATATGACTGAGAAATAAATCCATTCCCCCGATATACCGAAATAACACCATAACGAAATAACGATTATGAGATGCCTTTTATTAGCCTTGCTGATTAGCGTGCCTATGTCCGCTTTCAGCGCCGCGAATTACGACGCGCCTGCCAAGAAGAAAACCACCGATGTGGCAGTGCAGAGTACCATCAAGGACCTTCGTCCGGTCGAAAAGGACCGCCTTTTCCGCAGCGAGGCAGTCGAAAAACAGATTGAGGCACTGCGCAGCAAGCTGACGGCTATCAATCCCAAACTCTTCTGGATGTTCCAGAACTGCTTCCCCAATACGCTCGACACCACGGTGCACTACAGCAATGCCGACGGCGACGACGACACCTTCGTCTATACCGGCGACATCCATGCCATGTGGCTGCGCGACAGTGCGGCTCAGGTGTGGCCCTATCTGCGCTACGTCAAGGACGACGAGCCCCTGCGCCACCTCATCCGCGGCGTCATCCGTCGCCAGTTGGCCTGCATTCTCATCGACCCCTATGCCAATGCCTTCAATATGGGACCCACGGGTGGCGAGTGGCAGAAGGACAACACCGACATGAAGCTCGAGCTGCATGAGCGCAAGTACGAGATCGATTCGCTCTGCTATCCCCTGCGTCTGGCCTATGCCTACTGGCAGCAGACGGGCGATGCCAGCATCTTCGACGAGCGGTGGCTGCAGGCCATCCGTGCCATTCTCGATGTGTTCCAGGACCAGCAGAACTGGAACGGCCCCATCACGAACTATCGCTTCACGCGTCGCACCGAGGCACTTCACGATACACGCTCCAATCGCGGCTACGGACATCCAGGTAAGCCTTGCGGACTCATTGCATCGGCCTTCCGTCCCTCCGACGACAGCACCGTCTTCCCCTATCTCGTGCCCAGCAATTTCTTCGCCGTGAGCGTACTGCGCAAGGCAGCCATTATCCTTAACGATGTGAACAAGGAATACGGTCTGGCTGCCGACTGCCGCCGCATGGCCACGCAGGTCGAAGAGGCCCTTGAGAAGTATGCCATCGTCGAGCATCCCAAGTACGGCAAGATCTATGCCTTCGAGGTGGATGCCTACGGCTCGGCGCTCTTGATGGACGACAGCAATGCACCCAGCCTCCTGTGCCTGCCCTATCTTACCGATGTCGCCATCGACGACCCCATCTACCAGAACACGCGGCGTTTCGTGTGGAGCGAGGACAACCCCTATTTCTTCCGCGGAAAGGCCGGTGAGGGTATTGGCGGCCCCCACTGTGGTCTCAACCAGCCTTGGCCCATGTCGCTCGTCATGAAGGCGTTCACCACGAACGACCGTGCCGAGAAAGAGTGGTGTGTGCAGGAAATCTTGAAGACCGATGGTGACACCGGCTTCATGCACGAGTCGTTCAATAAGGACGATGCCTCGAAGTTCACCCGCTCTTGGTTTGCTTGGGCTAACACCCTCTTCGGCGAGCTGATTGTGGATATGTACTCAGAGTAATCTGAGTGCTTTGAATAATCAGAGTACTCCGAAAACTCCCAAGTAAACTATGAAGAAAGCATTCCTCCTCCTTCTCTTCGCCACCGCACTCGTGAGTTGCGGCACGCGGCAGGAAGACAAGTACCTCGCCTTCCTCTATCGTTACATGCCTTTGCCCGACAGCGTAGATTATCCGCGAACATTCTGGGAGCAGAATGTGGCATTGGCGTTGCAGGCACGGCGCGAGATGCCGTGGGGCCGTACGGTGCCCGAACGCGAGTGGCGCCACTTCGTCCTGCCAGTGCGTGTGAACAACGAGAACCTCGACACGGCGCGCGCGTATATATATAATGTATTGCGCGAGCGCGTGCGCGACCTTTCGATGTACGATGCGGTGCTCGAGGTAAACCACTGGTGCCATGAGCATGCCACCTATCAGCCTTCCGACAGCCGCACCTCGTCGCCCCTGGCCACTATCCGTTCTGGCATTGGGCGCTGCGGCGAGGAGAGCACGCTCTGTGTGGCGGCGCTCCGTGCGGTGGGCATTCCTGCCCGTCAGGTCTATACGCCGCGCTGGGCCCACACCGACGATAATCATGCGTGGGTCGAGGCATGGGTCGATGGCACGTGGCACTTCCTCGGCGCCTGCGAGCCCGAACCGGTGCTTGACAAGGGATGGTTCAACGAGCCTGCCTCACGCGGCATGCTGATGCACACGCGCGTCTTTGGCAGCTACGACGGTCCCGAGGATGTGGTCTCCCGCAATGCCTGCTACACTGAGATCAACGTCACCGCCCACTATGCGCCTGTCGCCTCCCTCCATGTCTGTGTCGTGGATTCGGACAGCTGTGCCGTCGAGGGCGCTGCGGTCGATTTCCGGCTCTATAACTATGGCGAGTTCTATCCCCTCTGCACGATGACGGCCGATGCCGAAGGCTGTGCCTCCCTTACCTGCGGGCTTGGCGACCTCCTTGTGTGGGCGCGCCACGACGGGCATTTCGGCTATGCCAAGGCCAGTGTGGGGAAGGACGAGGAAGTGACGGTGGTGCTTGATAATATCTATAGCAACTATAGCGACTATAATTTCATTCCTCCCGTTCCCCACGACAATCTGCCGCCGGTGACGCCCGAGCAGGATGCGGCCAACAAGGAGCGTTTGCTCTATGAGGACAGCCTCCGTCAGGCCTATGCCGACACGGCTTTCTGCCGCGACGGCGATGAGGCCCTCATTGCAGCCCGTGCCAACTGGCGCACGATACAGCGTTTCAAGGAGGACTATCCCGACCATTCCGCCACTGTTCTTGCAGCTCTGAGCCGTAAGGACTTCCGCGATGTGCCCTATGACGTCTTGCAGGACTTTGCCCTCTCGGGCCAAGGGCCGCGTGTCGCCAACGAGTTACTCACGCCTTGGTACACCCCGCTCCATGCCTGCTTTGGCGGCATGTCTGCGTCCGATGTGATGCGTTGGGTAGGGGATAGCATTGTCTGCGACGACAGTCGTAATCCCCAGCATCTGTGCATGTCCCCCCTGGGTGTCCTGCGCCATCGCACGACCGATACGCATAGCCGCGACATCTTCCTTGTCGCTGCCCTCCGTGCCGCCGGCCACGATGCCCGCCTCGACGAAGTCACGGGACAGGTGATGGTGGAGGGTGCCTCCCAGCCTTCCCGAGGGGAAGAGCTGAATGGACAGTTAATACTTACCCCCTCCCCTCGGGGAGGGCAGGGGGTGGGGGCTTCTACTCCCTCCCCTCGGGGAGGGCAAGAGGTGGGGGCTTCTACTCCCTCTCCTCAAGGAGGGCAAGGGGGTGGCTCTCCTATCTATTACCGCCACTTCACCCTTTCGCGCATTGCCTCTGACGGCAGTCTCCAGCTGATGGAATACCCCGAGGATATCGATGCCGCATACTTCGCTACTGGCGTGGATGTGGAGCCTGGTCGTTATCTGCTCACCACTGGTCAGCGTCTGGCTTCGGGTGCCGTCTTGTCACGCCTCTCCTTCTTCAACGTCAAGCCCGGTGAAACGACCTCCGTGCCGCTTATCGTGCGCCGCGATGCCGACGAGCCGGCGGTCATTGGCTCCTTTGACAGCGAGACACGCTATCTGCCGATGGGCGAGGATGCGCCGCGTTCGCTGCTCTCCGAGACGGGCCGTGGCTACTTCGTCGTCGGCTTCCTCGCGCCGGGTCAGGAACC
>JAILBW010000035.1 GCA_024680695.1 Bacteroidaceae bacterium | reverse complement strand
GTTATGCACTTCACTCGTTTTATACGTCCCGTAACCTCCCTCTTCGACAGCGACCAGTGGATGGAAATCTACGACTCGCTTTCGAAGAACCGCAGCCGCACGCTCCTCACTGCCTTCGGCATCTTCTGGGGCATCTTCATGCTGATTCTCCTCATGGGCGGCGGTCGTGGACTCCAGACGATGCTCAGCTCCAACTTTGCTGGCTTTGCATCCAATTCCGGATTCTTCATCTCCGAGACTACCTCAATGCCTTACAAAGGCTTCCGCAAGGGGCGCTATTGGTCACTGCAAGTCGAAGACACTGCTTGCGTCAGAAATGCCATTGCCGAACTCGACGTCGTCACTCCGCTCATCATGTCGTGGGCCAACAGCGCCTCGGCCGAGAACCATTCGCTTTCGGTGTCCGTCCAGGGCGAGTACCCCGAGTATGCCGTCATCGACAATCCCAAGATTACTCACGGACGCTCGTTGAACGCTGTGGATAATCTGATGCGACGGAAAGTGTGTGTTGTCGGGTCGCGTATTGTCGAGGAACTCTTCGTCGGCAAGGACAAAGACTTCGACCCCTGCGGCCGTTTCATTCAGGTGGACGGCATCCATTACCGCATCGTGGGTGTCAGCGGCAAGGGGCCCGATGGCATCAATATCGGAGGCAATGCCCAGACCACTGTCCATCTGCCCTACGAGACCATGCGGCGGACGTATAATCGTGGATCGAACATCGACGTACTTTGCGTCACTGCGCGTCCAGGCTACCAGATGTCGAACGTCCAGGCGAAGGCGGAGCGCGTCTTGAAACGCAAACATTACATCCATCCCGACGATACGCAGGCCCTCACGAAACTGAATGTCGAAGCCATCTTTGGGATGATCGACACCCTGTTCAACGGTGTGAGCATCCTTGTCTGGATGATAGGTCTTGGCACTTTGCTTGCCGGAGCCATCGGAGTGAGCAATATCATGATTGTGGCGGTGAAGGAGCGTACGATTGAGATTGGCATTCGTCGGGCCATCGGCGCTACGCCCTACAACATCCTCCGCATGATAATGCGCGAGAGTGTAGTGCTCACGCTGCTTGCCGGGATGAGTGGCATCACGCTTGCCGTCCTCATCCTGCAAGGGGTCGAGATGGCGCTCCACAATTCCTCGCCCGAGGCGCAGTTCCAGATATCCTTTGGCACTGCCCTTGGCGCAGCCTCCCTGTTGGCCCTCCTTGGCGTCATCGCAGGCCTCGCTCCCGCCATGCGAGCAATGCAGATTCGGCCAGTGGATGCAATGAGGGAGGAATAGAAATAAAGGTTATAAGGTTATGAGGTTATGAGGTTATTAGGTTGTGAGGTTATTAGGTTTTGAGGTTTTAAGGTTTTAAGGTTGAATTCTTGAACATTTTATAGAACTATGAAACTATTTTTCAGATGGATGGGTATTGTGCTGATTGCTGCACTGTTTGTCGGCACGTTTGTGTTCCTTTACCAGAAGTCGAAGCCCAAGTTGGAGGTGTACGAAATTCACACGACCTCGCTGGCCGACTTAGAGAAGAAAACCATTGTCACCGGCAAGATTGAGCCGCGCGACGAAGTGAACATCAAGCCGCAGATCTCCGGCATCGTGGCCGAACTGTACAAGACGGCCGGCGAGATGGTGCGAAAGGACGAAGTGATTGCCAAACTGAAGGTCATTCCCGAAATGGCAAGCCTCAGCAGTGCCGAGAACCGTGTCCGACTGGGCGAAATCACGCTGCGTCAGGCCAAGACTGACCACGAACGCATGAAGAAGCTCTACGACGAACGCGTAATCAGCGCCGAGGAATACGAACGGAGCGAGGTGGCCCTGCGGCAGGCCGAAGCCGAACTCTCGGCATCGCGCGATGCACTGAACATCCTGCGTGAAGGTATTTCGCTCTCGAACGCCAAGATGAGCACCACGCTGGTGCGCTCCACCATCGATGGTCTGATACTCGACGTGCCCGTCAAGGTGGGCAACTCCGTCATCCTGTCCAACTCCTTCAACGACGGTACCACCGTGGCCACCGTGGCCGACATGTCGAACCTCATCTTCCGTGGCAGTATCGACGAGACCGAGGTGGGCCGCATCACGGAGGGCATGCCAGTGGTCATCACCGTGGGTGCACTGCAGGACCTGCGGCTCGAGGCCCGACTCGAATACATCTCGCCGAAGGGTGTGGAGACCAATGGTGCCAACCAGTTCGAAATCAAGGCTGCCATCGTCGTGCCCGAGGGACAGACATTGCGCTCCGGCTACGGCGCCAATGCCGAGATAGTCCTCGACCGCGTCCAGCAGGCTGTCTCTGTGCCTGAGTCGGCACTCGATTTCGTCGGCGACACCACCTTCGTTTATCTCCTCACCGACAGCGTTCCCCGCCAGCGCTTCGAGCGTCGGCAGGTGGTCACCGGACTCAGCGACGGCATTCGTGTCGAGATAAAGTCGGGACTCTCCGTCGGGGAGAAAGTGCGTGGAATCCTAAAACTCGACTGACATGAAAGCATTCATCCTCTCTCTGCTGGCCCTCAGCCTCGTATCGTCGGCCAGCGCGCAGGACAATCCATCGGCCTCTCAACCTGCCTCCGTCCCGAGCCAGCCGAAGGAGGTCCGCCAATGGACGCTGCAGGAGTGCATCGACCATGCCCTGACGCACAATCTCTCCATCCAGCTGCGCGAAGACAACGTGCAGCAGCAGGAAATCGCACTGAGCACCTCCCGCAACTCGCGCCTACCCGACCTCTCCGGCTCCGTCGGCGAGAGTGTCAGCTTCGGCCGTGCACTGACCGCGAACAACACCTACGCCAACCGCAACACGCAGAACACCAACTTCGGACTCTCCACCAGCGTGCCGCTCATCACTGGCGGACGGCTCGTCCACGACGTGCGGATGAAGCGCCTCGGCCTCGATGCGGCGCTGGCCGATTGCGACAAGGCGCGAGAGGATGTGACGCTCAACGTCATGTCGGCCTATCTCGAGGCCATCTATCAGAAGGACCTGACGGAGGTCGCCGAGCGGCAGCTCGACCTCAGCCGCATGCAGCACCGTCGACTGCAGCTGCTCTTCGATAACCAGAAAGCCTCCGAGGCCGACGTGGCGCAGGCTCGTTCGGCTGTGGCGCAGGATGAGCTTGCACTCACCCAGCAGCACAATGCCTACACCATCGCGCTGCTTGCCCTCAGCCAACTGCTCGAACTCCCGTCGCCCGACGGATTCGACGTGTCGCGGCCCGACGCGAGTGGGGCAGTGGAGGAGGTAGTCCTGCCGTCGCCCGAGGTAGTCTACAGCGAGGCGCAGGGCATCAAGCCGCAGGTCCTCTCCGAGCAGCTCAGGCTGCGCAGTGCAGAGGAGGGCGTGAAGCTTGCCCGCAGTGCCCTCTTCCCCTCGCTCTATTTCAATGCAGGGCTCGGCTCCAGCTACTACAAGACGTCAGGCTTCAACTCCCCATCGTTCCACAACCAGTTGCGCGACAATTTCAGCCAGTACTTCGGCCTGTCGCTCTCCGTGCCCATCTTCAACCGCCTCTCCACCCGCAACAACATCCGCTCGGCACGGTTGCAGGTGCACGCTCAGGAGATACAGCTCGAGGAGACGCGCAAGTCGCTCTACAAGGAAATCCAGCAAGCCTACTACAACGCCTTGGCCGCACAGCGCCAGTGTGCCAGCAGCGATGCCGCACTCGCGGCTGCGCAGTCTGCCTTCTCGCTGATGCAACGTAAATACGAGAATGGCAAGGCATCAGCCACCGAGTTTCAGGAGGCAAAGACAAACGTTCAGCGCGCCGAGGCCTCCGACATCCAGTCCCGCTACACCTTCTATTTCCGTCGGCGTATCCTCGAATTCTATCGGACAAGACTCTGAGAAAGAGGTTGATTCCATTTGATAATGTCTCAGTGTGTCTGTCGCCCCTTCAGGTGCGACAGAGGGAATACATTGCACAAAATTCTATTTGCAACGGCTGCGAGTAAGTGAGAGCAGAGCCAAATCTCATTTGAGCTATGCCGAGCGGCTTCGGCGTGAGCTCAGTCGAACGGAAGCAGACTTGACCGAAGGTCAAGGCTGCGTGAGCAGGCTCGAACATTGCGCAAAATTCTATTTGCAACGGCTGCGTGAGCAGGCTCGAACATTGCACAAAATTCTAAATGCAAAATGCAAAATGCAAAAAAACGCATCCTTACGTCGAAGGTGGAAACGCAGGAGTCGTTTATATTTCTTTACAATCCTACAAAATATAATGCCGAGATTGATTCCGATTTCTTTTAAATCCCAAGTATAGAGGGAAATACAATTCGCTCAATTTGCCTTCATTGATGGCCATCCGCGTTTTATCGGATTATACAGGCAATGGTACAGAATCGGCTATGATCGAAACGGAAATAAGGGCGGTTTGTTCAGTAAAAGGCCAAGAGTGGCGTTTTTCGCGCATGTAAAAATCCACTTTCTGAGGTAGAATTGGTTTTTTGAGCCAAAAAAGAAACGGTTTGGTAAACAGTTTCGTAATCAGTTGAAACACTTTTGTAATCAGTTTGCGTGTCTGAAACATGGCATTTATGTGCTTTTTCGTGCAGATCAGGGTTGTTCGCACAAACTGCTGAGAAACAGATATTAAAATTTTCTCAGGCGCTCACGAAAACGAGTTTATCAGTCTTTCAATACGCTGACAATC
>JAILBW010000032.1 GCA_024680695.1 Bacteroidaceae bacterium | reverse complement strand
CTTTAGAAGAATATATTGACTATTATAACAATAAAAGAATAAAAATCAAGTTAAATGGTATGAGTCCAGTACAATACAGAATGACTCAATTAAATACGTAAATGTTTAACCCGTCCAACTTCTTGGGGTCACTTCATTTCGGCAAAGCCAAGGATACGAGTAAGCGAGCGAAAATGCAAATTTCTTTGAGTTGTTTCGATCGAAAGTATCGAGTGAGTTCAATCGGACGGCATGTCATTTTGAGCGACTGAGAATAAAACTCCGGAATGTGAAAAACATCTATCACATCTATCACATCTATCACACGGCCGCTATGGCAGCGGGATTCGGGAGTGATAGATGGTGTGATAGATGTGATAGATGAACCCGGAAAATGGGGATTGAGACGCATTTTCCGACTTATTTCCGCGCAAAAAACGTGTTTTATCGGCCAATATTTACCGTTTTTGCATCGCTGTCTCTTAAAAATTGTGTCGAAAACGTCTCACAAGAGCAGTTCAAAGCTAATTTTAAGCCCCCACCTGTAACCTTTCGACCTCTGGCATGTCTAATAAGAAAAAAAGCCCACAATGCATAAACTCATCATGAAACACCTTTTTGTATTGACAGCCATGATGGCTTGCACTATGAGCATGCAGGCGCAGAACGATCGATTCCAGTGTGACGAATCGTGCGACCCAGATGCCACAGGGGCAATGAAATATAATGTAGTGAGTCCCGTGGGTTTCCCGACCGTAGAACCGATAGAGATGGCTCCGCGCCTGACGACGCTCGACGGCAAGACCATTGCCATCGTGGGCGAGGATTTTATGTATAAGGTCACACATCCCGAACTGAAGCGCCTCATCCTGGAGCATTATCCCACGGCCAAAGTAATCATGTCTGACGAGCTACCCATTGCCGGCCCCTACCCCGCTCCAGGCATCGCCCGCCCATCGACAGAGCTGTTCCGCCAACACCTTATCGGCCTGAAGGTGGATGCCGTCATTGCGGGTAACGGCGGCTGCGGCATCTGCACACCCAAGGAGACGGGTTCGTGCATCGTGGCTGAGAAGCTGGGCATCCCGTCGGTCATCGTCACTGCGCCCGGATTCGATGAGGAGGCCCGCTACACAGCCCGCAACAACGGAGTACCCATACTGCGGGTGGCTGTCTATCCCGGGGCCTTCGCCTCACATACGGAGGAGCAGCTCGTACAGAACACCCGCGAAGTGACGTGGCCGCAGATCGTGAAGGCCCTCACCACACCCATCCGGCAGGACGAATACACCATCGCGGAGAGCACCCAAGGCATCACCGACGATGTCTGTCATGGTACGCTCGATGAGATCTACGCCCACTTCACAGCCATGGGCTGGAGCGACGGAGCACCGTTCTGCCCACCTACCTACGAGAAGGTGCTGCAATACCTCGACTATACCGACCACGACTGGAACGAGACCATCGCCGTACTGCCACAGGCCTTCCGCGCCACCACGACCTGGCATGTGGCCGTCAATGCCTGCATGGCCGGCTGCAAACCGGAGTTTATGCCCATCCTCATTGCCATGACAAAGGCGATGGGAGGCGGCAACTTTCGTCGTACGCTGGGCAGCACGCATGCCTGGGCGCCATACATTTGGCTGAACGGACCGGTAGCCCGCCAGCTGGGCATCAGCAGCGGACAGGGCGAAATCAACAGCCAGGCCAATACGGCACTGAGCCGTTTCCTGGCACTGGCGCTGATGAATCTCGCCGGATACTATGTGGGACAGAACCGCATGGGCACCTTCGGCTACCCGCAGCCATGGTGCCTGGTGGAGGATGAGGAGGCATGCCACCGCTTGGGCTGGCAGACATGGAACGAGCAGCAGGGACTCGGCATCAACGACAACAGCATCACCCTGACCTCGGCCCTGATGTGGGGCAACAACATGGCGCCATCGACCATCGAGCCGGAACGAGTGATGCAGCTCATGGCATGGGACATCGCCGAGCGGTGCCAGTTTGCGCTGGGCAGCGGCAAGCAGTTCACCAACCGCGTAGTGCTCATGACAGAGCCAGTGGCCCACATCCTGAAAGATGGCTACCAGACCCTCGACAGCCTGGAGGATGCGCTGATTGACAACTCGCGCCGCTCGGCCTACGAACGGGCCTTGGCCAACTACTATGCCAATGCCGGGGGACGCAAGGACGGAGGCGAGCACACTTTCAATCAGTATCTGAGCCATATCATCAGCAGCGAAGGGGGGCAAGGAGACTCCGACTCCCGCATGGTACGACACCGAAGCACCGACGATGATCACCATTCCCACGATGGAGAAAGGTAGCACAGCCTTCCTCGTCACAGGCGATGCCTCGCGCAACAAGGTACAGACCATGCCCGGCGGCGGTTTCTCCATCGTCGCCATCGAACTGCCGGCCGATTGGGATGCGCTGATGGCCGCAAAAGGGTATCCCGCCCTGCAGGACAAGTATCTGACACCGACGACCAAAGGCGGTGTCCCCAAGCCAAGCGAGTAAGCTCGAATCCTCCGTCTCGGCATGAAAAAAAAACGAGATTCTTTTTGTCCTGCTCTCGACTTTTCGTAACTTTGCAAACAATATAGAAGATATCGCAATGAAACGATTCACTCCACTCTTCATTCTACTGCTCCTCTGGGGAGCGGCGACAAAAGCACAGACCTACTCTGACGGCATCCGCATCTGCTGGGACTACAAGACACAGAAGTTCCTCACCGGCGGCGTCTATTCACGACTGAAGATGCTCTCCGACGGGTCGCTCGCTTGCGTGTACAGCGCAGGGCCCGATGTCTATATGCGCCGTGCCATCAACGGGAGGTGGCAGACAGCAATAAAGGTGGCTTCCGACCCGAAGGGACAGTATAACTACACCAACTCGGAACTGCTCGAACTGGCCGACGGCAGGCTGATGTACGCATGGAATGCCCGCGCCAAGGACGGCACAGGAGTCCCGTATAAGATTATGGTGGCCTACTCGAGCACAAAGGGTCGGACATGGACAGGCGAACAGACGCTCTATGTGGCTGGCACTACATGGAACGAAGGTTGTTGGGAGCCTGCCATGATGCAGCTGCCTTCGGGGGAAGTGCAACTGTTCTTTGCCAACGAGTACAATGTGTCCAATAACAACCAGAACATCATGCTTCTTCGCTCCACGGATAACTGTCAGACGTGGCAGGTTCCCGAAGTGGTAAGCTTCCGCAGCGGCTCGCGCGACGGTATGCCCGTACCCCTCTGCCTGCAGAACGGCAAGAGCCTTGTCTTCGCCATCGAGGACAATGGGCTGAACGGCAACTTCAAGCCGGTAATCATCCACACCACGGTCGAGGACAACTGGCACAGCGGCACCGTCACGGGCAGCAGCAGTCACCGCTGGTCGGCCCTGGCCTCGACAGATGCGCTGGCTGCATCGGTCTATGCTGGAGCGCCCTACATCATCCAACTCTCGTCGGGCGAGACGCTGCTCTCCTGCCAGTCGAGCGAGGGGCGTAGCTCGGCGGACTATCCCATCATGCAGGTCTATGTGGGCAATAGTTCGGCCAAGAACTTCCTGTGCCGCTCCACGCCCTTCCCCTTCGTGGGTGAGGAGAAGACGCAGGTGCAGTGGTGCGCCATGGAACAGACCGACGACAGCACCGTCATGGCCACCTCGTCCGTGACTAACCGCGCATCGCAGAACGGCATCTGGATCACCTCGGGCCATATCTTCCATCCCATCACTGCTCTCCATGCCGCCAAGGGTGCCATCGACTGGGAGTCGCAACCCGTGGGGATGTTCATCGGCAGCGAGTCGCAGGCTCAGGCCAACATACGGACGGCATGGGACGAAGACAGCCTCTACCTACACTTCGAGGTGACGGATGCCACCGTGGTCGAGGCTCCCGAGGGCAGCGCACCATGGGACAGCGACGGCGTGGAGTTCTATCTGGACCGTAACAAACGCGGGGGTGAGAAGATATCGACAGGCATGTACAAAGTGCTGCTCAACGTGAAGGGTGAGACGTTTGCCGAACGAGCACAGATCAGTTCGTGGAGTTCATGGGCAACCAGTATGCGCACCCAAGTGACTGCTACCGCAAAAGGCTATGAGATGCTGATAGTCATGCCGTGGAGCGACATAGTCAGCCGTCCGCCGAAGAACGACTTCACGGTCTTCTTCAAGTTGCACAACAACGACAACACAGGCAGCGTCATCCACGAAAACATGTCGGGCGGCAATCCCGACCGTCCGCTCACATGGCTGCGCTGCACGCTCTCCAACGAGGAGACTGGGATTGCCTCTCCTAAATCCTCCCCTAAAGGGAAGGAGGGGGCTTGTTACTCCATCGACGGGCGTATCATAGGATACGACCTCAGCCACCACATGTTGCCACGAGGCATCTACGTTCAGCACGGAAAGCTGCGAACCAGATAGCTTTCCCGAGCGGTAGTAGGCTCCAACGATAACTGCTAAAGTATCTAAAGGTGTGTTTTTTAGCGTCGGCGGGGTTTTACATTTCTGGTGGTGAATCTTATAAGGACGGAAAGTTCGATACATACTGTAGTGAGCGTATTTTGGGGTCTTGCGCCCCATTTTACACACTTCTACATCAGCTGTGTAATTCATTTACATCAAGGGTGTAAATGAATTACAGAATGTATGTAATCGTTTTACGGCTGTGTGTAACGATGGCAATCGTACTCGATCTTTGTTATTACAAACATCCCCAAAAAAAAACATCGGCTTTTAAAGGCTCACCGGTATTTATCTGTGTTGTGGTTGAGATTCTGAAAGAATGGACGATGTGGCTATGGGCTTTTATCTGTGTGCTTGCACGCAAGGAAAAGAGCATAGCTACAACGTCTGAGGCGTAGCCTCAACCACAATACAAGTGTTTTTCGGTTTTTGCAAAATCTAAACACAGAATTGCTCTTATGAGACGTTTTCGACACAAAGTTTAAGCATCAACGATGCAAAAACGGCAAATATTGGCCGATAAAACGCGTCTTTTGCGCGGAAATTAGTCGGAAAATGCGTCTCAATCCCCATTTTTCGGGTTCATCTATCACATCTATCACACCATCTATCACTCCCGAATCCCGCTGCCACAGCGGCCGTGTGATAGATGTGATAGATGTGATAGATGTTTTTCACATTCTGGAGTTTTATTCATAGTCGCCCAAGATGACATGCCGTCCGATTGAACTCACTCGATACTTCCGATCGAAATAACTCAAATAAATTTGCATTTTCGCTCGCTTACTCGTATCCTTGGC
>JAILBW010000022.1 GCA_024680695.1 Bacteroidaceae bacterium | reverse complement strand
CGTCGCCGTGCATCAGTCCGAAGACTCCGCTCACACTGTAGTAGGTCTCGCTCTTGAATGCCTGAATCTCGCGCTCGCGCTCCACAATGAGCCTTACGGCCACGCTCTGCAGGCACGCCGTGTGCTCGACCGTCTGGTGGGCTTCAAGCTGTCGCCCGTGCTTTGGCGAAAGGTGAAGCCGTCGCTCTCGGCCGGACGCGTGCAGAGCGTTGCCGTGAGACTCATCGTTGAGCGCGAGCGCGAGATCCAGCAGTTCAAGAGCGAGCCTTACTACCGCGTGAGCGCTATCTTCGGGCTTACCCACGAAGACGGTTCGCAGAGCGAGGTGAAGGCCGAGCTGGACACCCGCTTCAAGACCCACGATCAGGTGGAGCAGTTCCTGGAATTGTGCAAGACGGCACAGTTCCGCGTGGCCGACATACAGCGTAAACCGCTGAAGCGCATGCCGGCACCCCCGTTCACCACTTCCACTCTGCAGCAGGAGGCCGCCCGCAAGCTGGGCTTCACCGTTAGCCAGACCATGATGGTGGCACAGCATCTCTACGAGCACGGATTCATCACCTATATGCGTACCGACTCGGTGAACCTGTCGAGTCTGTGCATCAACACCAGCAAGCAGGAAATCATCAAGCTCTGGGGCGAGGAATACAGCAAAGTGCGCCAGTATCATACATCATCGAAAGGTGCACAGGAAGCCCACGAGGCCATCCGTCCCACCTATATGGACCAGACCGAGATTCAGGGCACGGCTCAGGAGAAGCGCCTCTACGACCTCATTTGGAAGCGCACAGCCGCCTGCCAGATGGCCGACGCCTTGATTGAAAAGACCACCGTGAGCATTCAAATTGAGAATGGAGAATTGAGAATGGATAATTATGATTACATCAATAGCGACAATTCAGCAGAGAAAACTAATCATAATTCTCAATTCTCAACTGTCAATTCTCCATTCGTATTCATCGCCCAGGGCGAGGTGGTGAAGTTCGACGGTTTCCTGAAAGTATATCGCGAGAGCATCGACGAGAGCGAGAACGATATTGAGCAGGACAACGAAGACGGCCACATACTGCCCGACATGAAGAAGGGCGACGAACTGCAGCGCCGCGAGATTACCGCCATGGAGCGCTTCACGCAGGGTCCGGTGCGCTACACCGAGGCCTCGCTGGTGCACAAACTTGAGGAACTCGGCATTGGCCGTCCGTCAACCTACGCGCCAACTATCTCAACCATCCAGCAGCGCGAGTATGTGCAGAAGGGTGACAAGAAGGGCGAGGAGCGCGTCATTACCATCGACACGCTGAAGGGCATCAAGGTAACCCAGAAGACGCGCAAGGAGCTGGCCGGAAGCGACAAGGGAAAGCTGCAGCCAACGGATATTGGAACCGTGGTGAACGACTTCCTGATGAAGTATTTCCCCGCCATCATGGACTACAACTTCACGGCAAAGGTGGAGCAGGAGTTCGACGAGATTGCCGAGGGCAAGGAGGAATGGAAGGAGATGCTGAAAGACTTCTACAAGGATTTCGAGCCTACCGTGGAAAAAACAATGAACGCACGCGAGGAGCACAAGGCAGGCGAGCGCAAGCTGGGTAACGACCCGAAGAGCGGAAAGCCTGTCTTTGTGAAGATTGGCCGCTACGGTCCCGTGGTTCAGATAGGTACGGCCGACGACAAGGAGAAACCGCTCTTTGCCCAGTTGCCCAAGGAGAAAGGCATGAACAGCATCACGCTCGAAGAGGCGCTGGAACTGTTCAAACTGCCCCGCACGGTGGGCACCTACGAAGGTTCCGACGTGGTTATCGGAGCTGGCCGCTTTGGTCCCTACGTGCTCCACAACAAGAAATACGTGAGTCTGCCCAAGGGCGAAGACCCCATGACCGTGACACTCGACAATGCCATTGAGCTGATCAACGAGAAGCGCATGCAGGAGCAGAAGAGTCATCTCCGTACCTTCGGCGAGGACGACAAGCTGGAGGTGAAGAGCGGCCGCTTCGGTCCCTATCTGGCCTACGACGGAACCAACTACCGTCTGCCGAAGGCAATGCATGCCAAGGCAGCAGAGCTGACCTACGAGGAGTGCATGGACATTATCAACAAGAGCAAGAAGTAGTTCCCGCCCCGGTGTTATGGTAAGGATTATCATCGTAGGATACATGGGGTCGGGGAAGACCACGGTGGGCAAGGCCCTCTCGAAAGACCTCGGTATTCCGTTTTACGACCTCGACTGGTATATCGAGAGCCGCATGCGCAAGACCGTGGCCCAGATTTTCGCCGAGCGTGGCGAAGAAGGGTTCCGCAAGATCGAGCACAACATGCTGCACGAGGTGGCCGAGTTCGAGAATGTCATCATCAGCTGCGGCGGCGGAACGCCCTGCTTCTTCGACAATATGGACTATATGAACGGACAGGGCGAGACAGTCTATCTGCAGGCCTCGCCCGACGTGCTCTACAACCATCTGAAGATGGGAAAGACCGAGCGCCCGCTGCTGAAGAACAAGACTCCCGAGGAGATGCAGGTGTTCATTGCCGAACAGCTGGAGAAGCGCGAGCCTTATTACTCGAAGGCCAAGCATACACTCAACGTGGACCTGCTCGAGAACTACGAGAAAATAAAAATCAGCGTGGCCAAGATGCGCGCGCTGCTCAACCTGTAAATATCTCTATAGCAACTATAAAATCTATAGCATCTATAAAAACCTGTAGCAACTATAATGAAGAAATGGACGATTGAGGATTCCAAGGAACTGTACAACATCAATGGCTGGGGTACTTCCTATTTCGGAATCAATGATGAAGGAAACGTGTTTGTGACCCCCTGCAAGAACGAGGTGCAAATCGACCTCCGGGAAGTGATGGACGAACTGTCGCTGCGCGATGTACAGTCGCCTGTCTTGCTGCGATTCCCCGACATCCTCGACAACCGCATCGAGAAGACGTGGAGCTGCTTCAAGAAGGCCTCGAAGGAGTACGACTACAAGGGCGAGAACTATGTGGTATATCCCATCAAGGTGAACCAGATGCAGCCTGTGGTAGAGGAGATTATCTCTCACGGGCGGAAGTTTAACCTGGGACTGGAAGCCGGTTCCAAGCCCGAGCTCCATGCCGTGATTGCCATGCAGTGCCAGAGCGACTCCATCATTATCTGCAACGGCTACAAGGACCAGAGCTACATCGAACTGGCCCTGCTGGCACAGAAGATGGGAAAGCAAATCTTCATCGTTGTTGAGAAGATGAACGAACTGGAACTCATCGCCAAGGTTGCCAAGAAACTCAACGTCCGTCCTAATATCGGCATCCGCATCAAACTGGCCAGCAGCGGCAGCGGAAAATGGGAGGAAAGCGGCGGCGACGCTTCGAAGTTCGGCCTGACCAGTGCCCAGCTGCTGGAAGCATTGGAGATGCTCGACAAGAAGAACATGCGCGACTGCCTGCGACTCATCCATTTCCATATCGGTTCACAGATTACGAAGATTCGCCGCATTCAGACGGCTCTCCGCGAGGCTTCGCAGTTCTATATCCAGCTGCATAAGATGGGATATAACGTTGACTTTGTGGATTGCGGCGGCGGACTCGGTGTCGACTACGACGGAACGCGCTCACCATCGAGTGAGAGCTCGGTCAATTATTCCATTCAGGAATATGTCAACGACTGTATCTATACCTTCGTGGAAGCCGCCAACAAGAACGACCTTCCCCATCCCAATATCATCACCGAAAGCGGCCGTTCGCTGGCTGCCCATCATTCGGTGCTGGTCATCGATGTGCTGGAAACAGCCTCGCTCCCCGAGATGCCTGAGGAATTTGAGCCCGACGAGAACTCTCATCAGCTGGTGAAGGACCTTTATGAAATCTGGGATAACCTCTCGCCCCGCAATGTGCTTGAAGACTGGCACGATGCCGAGCAGATACGCGAAGAGGTGCTCGACCTGTTCTCGCATGGTATTGTCGACCTGAAGACGCGTGCTGTTGTTGTGGCGATGTATGGGAGTGTGTGTCATGAGATACGCTGTCTGGCGGAAAGCCTGGAAGTCGTTCGTG
>JAILBW010000008.1 GCA_024680695.1 Bacteroidaceae bacterium | reverse complement strand
TTCGTGACGAAGCAGGAAGAGATGCAACCTACGCTGACTGTCTCAGGCGCAAAGAACGAATATTTGCCCTACGATTCCATCGGCTTGGACATTCAGGGTAAGGCTGGGGATGCGACTATCTCCCTCGCCGTGAGGGACGGCTATCAGGCAGACGTGCTCTTTGACAACGCCAATATCCTAACGGAAATGCTATTGTCGAGCGAGATTCGCGGCTTCGTGCCCGACCCCGGCTGGTTCTTTGAGAAAGACGATGAAGAGCATCGCACGGCGCTCGACCTGCTAATGATGACGCAGGGCTGGCGGCGTTTCAACTGGCGCGAGATGGCGGTCAAGGGAGCGTGGGAACTGACACAGCCCGACGAAAAGGTGCCTGTCATCGAGGGACGAGTGTCTAAATACATCGAAGATCCTGACAGCCTCTACGAAAAGAAAGTGGAGGAAAGCCTGATGGCTATAGAAGGCATGGAGAAGTACGCAAGCAATATAGGCAAATCAACCATTGACCCGAGAGAGGTTGAGAAACGAGAGGCGACAAAGAAAGAAAACAAGCGTAAATTTCTGGAGGCAGACCCGAAAGACGTAGCTCCGAGCAAAGACGATACGCCAGTACTGGCAAACGACATCCGTAAGGGAAAGGAAGTGCGTGTGCATGCCGAGCTTGTTCACACGGAAGACGGGTCAGTTGTTGCCCATGAAGTGGAGACGAAGGATCACAAGTTCCGCTTCCAATTACCGCGATTCTATGGAAAGAGTCTGTTCTTCCTGAGCGCTGCCGACACCACCAAGTGGGCCGATGGGGAAACGTACACATGGGTGCTGCAAACAATCAGGGCCACCGATGAGTTTGTCCCTGTGGAACCTATAAAGAATCCAGATTGTATCTCGGTGGTCTTCTGGCCCTATCCCCGCTTCGTAAAACCCTACGCATTCTATCAGATGCACCTGTCCGCCTCGCCGGATTCACTCGGAGTGCCGCTCGAACTGCTGGCCGATAGTACACACCTGATGAAACAGGTAATGGTGCGCGCCCGTCGCAACGCCCTACTCAGGTTTAACGATTCACAGCCCGTTCTGATGTTTGACGCATACGAGGCAGAGAATATTGCGCTGGATGCTGGATGTGGTTTTGTAGAAGCTATCGTGCACGACTATGGACGGGAAATTCCATATGTTCTCAACGAAAAAGGAGCAAAGGATTATCGTATACAGCGTGTAAGAGGCCTCAGCCCGTTGCGCCGTGGACTGCCGCAGTATATCGACATTCCCACCGACTCGCTGTACTCACCTAAATATCTGAAGTCATTCATGGGCATGCGTCTTGATCCAGGAGAGGAGAAGTACTATAAGTTGGATTATTTGGACAAGATACTCGTGTACACGGACTACAGCCCACGGTTAGAAGGCAGCAAACGCTATCAAGGTAGCAACTTGCCCGAGACGCGCATTGCGGAATACCCCTACTATGACGGTAGCCGGCGTCCTGTCTATCGCGACCGCCGCTATATGTTGGAGGGCTTCGCGCAGCCTGCCGAATTCTACAGCCCGAACTACAGCCGCTACAAACTGCCCGAGGGACAGAAGGACTATCGCCGCACACTCTACTGGAATCCCAGCCTAAAGTTGAACTCCGTAGGTCGCGCACGCGTTACCTTATATAATAATAGCCGCACAACGCAGATACAGGTGGATGCCGCAGGGCAAGCGCAGGATGGCACGCTGCTGTGGAACAGATAAACGAAGGATGCCCCCACTCAGGCCTCTCCACTACGGGGCGACAGACGACAGACGCTGGCGAAAGGTTTCCACGAGGTCGTGCAGTTCCTCGTCCGTCAGCATGGGGAATCGTTCCTTCAGAAGTGTCTCGAATGTTTCCATCGCGCGTGCCTTCATTTGCTGTTGGCCCATCTTCACACCGCTGCGGTAGGGCGTGGCGGGCAGCAGGGCACGATTGAAGTTTCCATCACTCATAGGGCTCTCTCTCTTTTTTTCTACAAATATACGAACAAAAAAGGAAACGGCCGCAGGCGGAAGCGGATATTCGCTCCCCCTGCGGTCAGATTTATTCCAAACGCGCCTATTCAGACATCGGCACGCTGACGGACGCGGGAGCCGATGAGGGCGTAGAGTAGCATCAGCACCTCGCCTGCCAGCACTAAGAGCCACGACCAGCGCCATCCGCCGGCATCGGCCAGTGCACCCTGCACCAGCGGCAGGATGGCTCCGCCCACCACGCCGATCATGAAGACGCCCGAGGCCGCCGAGGTATAAGGTCCCAGATGGGCTACGGCGAGGGTGAAAATGGCGCCCCACATGATGGAGTGAAACAAGCCTACGCCCACCAGCAGCCACGGCTCGTTGAGCACCATGGCAGCCACGAGCATCAGCGAAGCCATCGTCGTGGTGAACGTCAGCTGCACACGGGGCGGCACACGGCTGAGGGTGCTGCCACACAGACGCCCGACGAGCATCAGGCCCCAGTAGAGCGTGGCCATCAGCGTGATGGTGGCCACATCGAGGTTCAGCTCCGAGCGGGCATAAAGATTGATGTTCGCCCCGATGCACACCTCGCAACCCACATAGAAGAAGATGGCCACGACGCCCAGCGTCAGGTGGGAGAAGCTCCAGACGCTCTTCTCGAGCCGTTCGCCTTCCCGCGCCCGAGTGCCTTCGATGTCAGGAAGTGTGAGGCGCATGACTACGGTCAGCACCGCGACGATTACCAGCGTGAGCAACAGGAAGGGCAGACGCAACTGCTCCACCTGCACATCCTCCAGCGCCAGGCCTCCGAAGATGATACCCGAGACGAAGTAGGGTGCCAGCGTGGTGCCCACCGAGTTGGCTGAACCACCAATGGCCAGACGCTGGATGGGCTGAGTGCCCTGAACATGGCAGGCCGTCAGGTAGGGATTGATGACCACCTGCAGGATGGTGGCCGAGCTGCCCAGCACGAAAGAGCCGGCCAGCAGGATAAAAAAGCCGGCGGGGATGGCATAGCCAGCCACCAAGACTGCAGATTCGGGCTGCGCCACGGTATATACGGCGGAGAGGAAGTAAAGGGCAAGGCCTGCCACCATCACGATGAGTCCGCGCACCAGTGTGCCCTTGTAGCCGTGGCGGTTAATCCAACGCGAGCCTACACCACCGCAAACCGGATAGGCCAAGAACCAAGAGAAGGTGACGAGGGTGGCCAGCGTGTTCTTAAGCCCCACGGCCTGTGAGAGGAAGGCCGACTGCAGGGGGCCTTGCAACTGAGAGTTCACCGTCGTGAGGAATCCTACGACGAGGAACAAGAAGACCATCGCCAGAAAAGGACCTACGTAATTAGTTTGTACTGTATTCTTCATAATTCACAGTTCTTAATTCATACTTTGGGGAAGACATTGTCTTAGCAGAGTTTGCTTGCAGCATCCCTGTCTAAGAGGAATTCGCAGCATGGATGCAGTTGCAGGACGGAGGCAGGAATGTCGGTCATTACGGGTCCGCGCAGCATGCGTAGCACGATGTCTGCCTTGTTTTTTCCTTTGGCCACAAGCACGATACGGCGGGCGTGCATAATGTCGCGCAAGCCGAGTGTGACGCCGCCCAGCCACTTGTCGGTCGGGGTGGCTGTCTCGCGCCGGATGCGCTCTTCCAGTTCGACATTCATCGTAGTTACCCATGCACGGCTATCGAAAGGCGTACCAGGCTGGTTGAAGCCCAGATGGCCATTCTCTCCCAGACCCAGTATGAGGAGGTCGATACCGCCTCGCCGTGCAAGTTCGTCAGTGAAATGGCTACAGGCAGCAAGGAAGTCGTCGCTCTCGGTGGGGAGCATCAGGAAATGGTCGTCTTCAATGCCCATCGCATCGAGAATCTCTGTCCTTAGCATTGTATAGCAGGCTCCCGAGTAGTCGCGCGGTACCCCCACCACTTCATCGACGCCGAAGAAGGTGGTGCGACGGGCATCGAAGCCCTCTGCGCGCCATCTCTCGGCCACTATCCGATGCATCGCGCCCGTCGTCCGACCTGTCGAGAGTCCCACCACGCTGTCGGGCTTCGTCTTTATCTGCTCCACAATACGGTCTGCTGCCGCGCAGTCGAAGTGTTGTTCATCAGGCTCTACCGTGACGTATTCCCACGGCATCGCTCCGTCAGTCCATATTTTTTCCATGTATTTGATGTGTGTTTAGGTGTTTTTCCTATTCTACGCATTTCCGTCCATTGCCACGCATGCAGCACCGAGAAGGCCAGCATCGCGGGCATCCATTGCAGTCAACTGTACGCCGTGGGTGACGAAGCGTATGGTCTCGTCTTGCAGCAGGGGTTGCATCTGGCTGAGCAGGTAACCGTCGGCCACCACACTTCCACCCAAGACGATGGTGTCGGGGTCCGACATGCGAACGAGATTCATCACCAGTCCTGAAAGTGCCTCGGCGGCATTGGCTACCAATCGGACACAGAGCGGATCGCCCTCGCGGCAGAGACGGAAAACATCCTGAACAGCCACGCGTCCCTCAGCAGGAATGGCCAGCGATGTCGGGTACTGCGGCTGCAGCAGACGGGCACAAAGGTCGAAGCCCATGCCTGCTGCAATGGTCTCCACACAGTCGTGACGCCCACAGGCACATTGTGTGCCCACCCGAAGATCGATTGTAGTATGGCCCACCTCGCCGGCGTTGCAATGACTGCCTCGCAGCAGACGGCCTCCTATCACAATACCTGCTGCAATGCCTGTGCCCACATTGATATAGACGAAGTCGCGCGAGAAGCGTCCTACTCCCCATCGCAGCTCGGCGCGCGTGGCACTCTTTACGTCGTTGTCGATGAAGGCAGGCAAGCCATAGCGCGCCGACAGCTCCTCGCTCAGCGGCATGTGACAGGTGCGTCGGGGGTCGATTTGTTCCCACACTCCTTGTTCTGCATCGACGCGTCCGAGGAGTCCGGCACCTATGGCCTGTGGCATACAACCCGCCTCGGCAGTCGTGGCCAAATAGTCATCCATCGAACGGAATATCAGTGCGCGAGCCTCTTGCTGGTTGAGGAATCCCGATGGATAATACTTTCTTCGCAGGATGTGGCCTGCCTCGTCCACTTCGCCAATCAGTAGCTTGGTGCCACCCAGATCAATACCCAAATATGTCTTCTGTGCCATACCTTCCAGTTCTATTTATTCTTAAACGGGTCTCCCTTCGGATCGCGACTTACCACCCAGCGGAAGGCATTCACGAAGAGCAGGTTTTGTGTGGCATCGATGAAACCCTCGTCGCCATGTCCCATGTTCAGATAGACCATGCGGTACTTCTTGTTTGTCCACACAATGGGGAAGTCGCCCCACTTCACTACGTCCTTCAGTCCGAAGGGATACATCTTCTGGGAAATGGAGACGAGTACCTCGACATCGGGATTCTTGCGAGGGCTGGGGTCCCACTGATAGAATTCGCTGGACGGAGCCACAAACGCCGAGGGCAGGCTACAGGTGACAGGATGTTCGTTGGTGTCGCATTCTACCAAGGCAGGCTGCGGTGGCCAATTGTTGCAATAGAAGGGCCCACACCCAAGGAACTGGTTGTACCAAGGCCACTGCGTGCGCTTGTCATTGTAGGCCGAGGCATGGAATCCAATCCATCCGCCACCATTCTCCATGTATTTCTCGAATGCGTCGCGTTGCTCTTTTCCGCCAGGTTGGGCGTTCAGGCTGATAATGATGCTGTAGTCCTTCAGTTTCTCGTAGGGGTAGTCGGCCAGCGAAGTGGTGACATCCATAATCCATCCCTCGCCGTAAGTGAGCTTGTGGAAGAACTGGATGGCCTGCTTGTCAAATTGCACATGGGCTTCCTCGGCATGAGGCTCGTAGTGGAGCAGTGCACGGAAGCGTGGTCCGCGAGCATAGTCAGCGGCGTATTCGCCGTTGCCCTGTGCCATGATGGATGTGGTAACGAGGCACAAGGCCGCAAGTAAGAATTGTTTTGTCCTTTTCATTTTGAATAAAGGTTTAGGGGTTAGCGATTAGCGAGCCTGTCGCCAGTACTCCCCTCTCCTCAGAGAGGAACTGGGGGTGAGGCTTGTTCAATGTTCAATGTTCAATGGTTATTGAGAAGGGGATTACTCAGTATTCAGCCAGAAGCGAGAGGAACTTGCCCGCCGAAGTGAGCCATACTTCCTTGTAGCAGGCATTGTTCGTCTGCGGCCAATAGGGCACATCGTCGTTGCCGAGGGATCGGATGCCCACTGGTATCTCGCCCATTATCTCGCCCGAGGAGAAACTGTCCATCGACGGATAGCGATGACCTTCGCCATATATGAGTGACTGGCAGAAGGGATTCTTCCCGACGGTCCAGTAAAGCTGTTCGCGCCCGATCTGCCGAAGTGCGTCGTCGTCCAGGAAACGTCCGCACTGAGCAGCTGCCTTGCCGGCGGAGAGCAGGATGGCCTCGTTGCCGTTGAAGATGCCGAACCAGACGGGAAAGCGTCGCACGTAGCGTCCTTCGTCGAGTGGCTCTCCCCTTCGTATCTGCGTTTCGAAGAGCTCAGGCACATTGGCTGGTGCAAAGATGTGTAATGAATAGAATCCTGCCGAGTCGGCGTATTCACCAGTCTGATAGATGCCTGAGGGTGCCATTCCGTAGGGTGCGGTGTAGGCTGAGAGGAAACGCAGATAGTCGGCATAGGCGCGTATCGCGCTGCGCCAACGCTCGCAGTCGGGGTGTCGGGGCTGTGTCTCGCACAGTGCCACAAGCGCTTGCATATAGAGTTGCTCGCGCGACTGATGGATGTAATGCACTGGGGCGCAGTGCGTAGTATCGCGATAGAAGTAGCCAGAGATGTCCCCCGTAGCCTGACAATCGAGGGTGTAGCGAATGAGATCAGCCGCATCGCGAGCATAGTCGTCTCGGCCTGTAAGCTGATAGAGCTGCGAGGCAGCCCAGCTCATCGTGGCATGGAATTGCGAAGGCGAAGTATTATAGGTGTGCTCCATAATGTGAGGGAAATGGTCGTAGCCGTCGCGGCGGAACTTGGCGAGCGCAAAGGCATAATCCTTCTTTGCTGCCTCGGCAAGGCTGTCGCGAAGCGGACTCGCATCCATAGAGCGCGCAGCATAGGCTTCGTAGGCTGCATAGAGGAAGTTGTCGTAGGCCACGTTTTGCTTGCGGACGGTGTGGATGTCGTCGGCAGTGCCGATGCGGCCATCAGTCCAATGTAGCAAACCGATGCTGCTGGCATGATATCCCTCGCCCAATCGGCAGCGAAGCACGAAGCGCAGTCCCCACTCGGCTTCTTCCAGCAAACGATGTGCCAGAACTGGATGCTCGTGGCGATAGCGCACGTATGCCTCTGTCAATTCGTAGGCCACATCGGCCGTTTGGAGTGTCTGTTGCGAAAGGTCGCCTGCATCGTGCCATCCACCACCATAGGAAATGCTTTTCCCTCCGAAGTCGCAGAAGACATCGCGGTGGCAATCCCCATGAATGCCCTTCACCTCACAGCCGCACCGCTGACAATAGATGTAGTTCAGCAGTCGCCATGCTGCGTTCGTGAAAGCATCCGGCGCAATGCGGAAAGGAGCGCTCTCGAGTGTGTCTGACTGCAGGATGTAAGTACCTTCGCGACGAAATTCAGAGAAATCCAACACACCATATCGTCCAACGCTGCCCGACACGATTGCTACCTTATTATTATATACGCGCATACGAGACTCGGCATCGAGCAACGAAAACGTGCGGGCAAGTGTGTCGCCGACGATAGCCGTCTTCTGTCCCTCGGGCAGATAACCCGTCATGGAATATACAATCTCGCCCTGCGGCGGTTCCCATCCGCTTTCCTTATCCGTCTGGTCTACACACTCCAGACGCACCCGACGCACCAGATAGGCCAACGAGTCGCCCACAGCCTGGTTGCGCCCCTTCAAGTCGGTATAGAAGCCAAGCCGCTCCACCTGTTCGCGGACGACACCATTTATCTCAAATGTTACCCAGTTCCAACGATTAGGTACGAGGTTTATCAAGTGGGCGCCCAGAGCACTGTGCGTTGCATTCTCGACGTGAAGGTTAAGGTTCATGACGGCTGTGCCTTCACAGCGAGGAAAAACCTCGAGCGAGATGCGGTTGAATGTCTCCAGACTACGCCCATGCATCAGTGTCGAGAACGATGCCCTCCCGTAAGTAGCATAGTCGGGGTCGTTTGGCGAACCGATGGCGCGGTGTCCCGTCTCGACTGGGAGCGTGAGGCACAACGTACTGTCACCGGCAAAAGTCAGACTGCCCCATCCGCGATATTGCCAGTCGTCAAGGGTGGGAGTGATGGGAATCTGTTCGCTGTGCAGCACTTTACGCCGACGCTGTGCGGCCTCGAGCGAACGGATTGTGTCCACAGGCAGTGGCGCATGGAGAAGGTCGGTCGCGCATAGTTGAACTTCGAGCAGAGAGTCCGTCGTAAGTCGTCCAGCACGAAGCGAAGTGTCCGTTCCGTTCCCACAAGCACTCAGGCCGCAGGCTACTGCCAGTATGATCAGTACACGCCTCATTCCACGTCGCGCAGAGTCCAGCGCAGGGAGTTCTCAAGCAGGGTGACAAAGGCCGGAGTGTCGAAGAGTAACTTACTATGGCCAAACTGGAAATAGACGTTGCGCGACGTCTTCGATGGATTGATCCAAATCACGGGGTGGTCGCCCATTTTGATTTCGGTCTTCGTTGTGTAGCTTGCCTCATCGACATGGGCCAGTACATGCACGTTGGGACGCGGGTCTTGCTCGTAGGTGTACCACTCATCGTCGGAGATGACGAAGGTGCCTGGCACATCCTTCATGACAGGGTGCTGGCGATCCTCTACCTGTACTGTGCCGTCGCATTTCTCGGCGATATAGTTCCGGTAGCGAATCTTGCCCATGAAATCGGAGAACCAAGTCCACATTGGATAGCCGTCGAATTCGCCCAGGAGGCTGGCATGATGGAAGCCGATATATCCGCCTTGGCTGCGGTCGATGTACTGCTCCATATCCTGCTGTGCCTCGCTGCTCCAGGCGTATGGCGGATAGTTGAGCTGCAGAACGAGGTGATAGGCGAGTATCTCACCCTTTGCGATTTGTTTGGCCGAGTTCAACACAGTCAGCTCCATATTGAAGCGTTCCTTGTTGTCCTCGAGCCACTTCAGACCGGCAGCCGTGAAGCCTTCGTGAAGTCCACCCCGCTCGGCCAGCACCAGCACGCGGCGCGGTGCGGGTGTTCCTTTCTTGTTCTGCAGGAGACTCAGGAAGAGCGTGCGGCGTTCGTCGCCCTGCGGCGTATCGCTGGCATAGTCCCAATACATACCGCCACGCAGGTGGTTGTCCAGGATGTACTGGCACTTCTCGCTGAGCGAGCGGGCATTCTCATAGCCCCATACAAAATGTCCTTCAGCGTCAGTGATGTAGGGAAAGCGCCCCTCTTCATCCCACAGGTGGCGGTAGCCTTCGGGGAGGCGGCCTGTGCGACGCCACATTCGCAGCCCCTCGTCGTCGCGCTTTCCTTTACCATAGAAAGGCACTCCCATCACAAGTTTTTCGCGTGGCACACCCGCCTTCAGATGAGCCTCCACGGCCTGCGACGAAGTGCAATATCCCGCATGAGGCGAGGGGAAGAGAGAGGCATGATGGCCCTTGTTGCTTCCCATGTCGTATGCCATTACGTTCACGAAGTCCATGTAGCGCACACAGGACTTGAAGTCAATATAGTTTGCCGTACTCACCGTGGCTGCAGTGACGAGTTTCTGTTTGCCCAGCACCTTCCTCAGGTCGCGCATGAGCAGTGTGAAGTTCTCGGTATCCTGTGGCGAGGATGAGATCTTGGCCTGGCTCTGTGTGGGGTATTCCCAGTCGATGTCAATGCCGTCGAGTCCAAACTCTTTAACTACACGCTGGCAGTCCTTGGCAAATGCCATACGATTTTCGGCCGTAGCTGCCATTTCGCTGAATCGTCCGCTGCCCCAGCCACCCACACTGAGCATCACCTTCAGTGCCGGATTCTTCGCTTTCAGTCCCACAATCATCCGCAGACGGTCGGGGTTGTCGATGCGCACACCGTTGAATGTGTCGTTCACATGCCCGAAGGCATAATTGATGTGTGTCATCGTCGTGGGATCGGGGACTTCGTTGGTCCACGAAGTCACGTAGGCCACGATAACCATGTCATCCACTTTCTTTTTCCCACTGACTGTCACCGACAGCAGCAGCACGGCCAGGGCGGCCACGAGTTTCATGCTTGTTCTCATTTGATACATTTCTATATTATTCAGCTTTCTTCATTTATTAACCGAGTGTGAGAGAGCGTAAGTCTCCTCATTCTTAGCTCTTAATCTTTCACTCTTCACACCTTTACCTTTACATGCAGGCGTAGGAGCAGGCGTACCGCCTGCACCACGATCAGCGCATAGCCGAGCGAGAGCAGGAGGCCGGGCATGCCGTGATACCAACTCCAGGGGAAATGGAAGCCCAGCATAGAACGCAGCGGATACCATGCGTAGGGCAGGAGGTAGCAGGTGAGTGTGGCTGTGCCGGCTGGTGCTATAAGGCTGAACCAACTCGCTTTTCCGCGCACATCGACCAGCCAATAAAGCAGGGCTAGCATCGGAAAGAAGATCGTTGTGCAGAAGAAGAGCCAAGGCGGAGTGGCTTGTATCTTGGAGATAATCCAATGCTGATGGGTGACGATGCCCAGCGCGAGCATGACAAGACCGAGCAACACAAAAAGCCCCAACAGACGATGGCCGCGCCGAAGCGACTCTTGGCGCATAAGCATTGCAGCGGCCATGCCCGAAAGGCCGAGCGCATGGCCCGTCCAGCCTGCCGGCACAAAGGGCAGAAGCACAATGCGGCTAAACCAGTCGTGAGGAATGAGCGAACTGTTGCTGACGACGCAGAGCAGCACTCCCGCAATCCACGCTACCAGTACGCCGCAGAGAGAGCGGCGCGCCAGCAAGTAGGCCAATGCACAGACCATATAGGTCCAGCCTATCAGTCCCAGAATGCCCCACCAGCCGAAGCGGAATGGCTGCCCGTGAATATCACTATAGAGGATGAGGCCTACCAGGATGGCAGCTCCGACAGCCTGCAAGAGGCGCACGAACCATCGGTTCCAGTTGCGCGCATAGTCCATCCACACCAGAAAGAGGCCGGCAACCATCAGAAGCGAGTAGCACTTGTGGTCAATGCCACCGGCACCGCGCTCACCATTCAGTGTAAAAAGACCCATAGCCAGCAACGCAAACGTGCGGCGAAAGATATGGCCGAGCACCTGGAATTGAGAGTCGCCACGCGAGAGACGGTGATCAATGGCAAAGGGTATTGACAAGCCCACGCAGAAAAGAAAGGCGGGAAAGATGGTGTCAGAGAAACCCAGCATGTCTTCGTCGTGAGCCGCATGGAACATCCAGTGCGGCACACCTTTCAGGCCGGGAATGTCGTTCACGAAAAGCATCAGTAACATGGTGATGGAGCGCATCACGTCGATGGAGGCTACGCGCACATTGCTCCGTCGCTCATTAGGGAGGGATGGAGAGGGGGTGGAGCATTGAGTCTGTGTCATTGGATACAATTCTTTCTGCAAAGTTACACATCTTATGTCAAAAAACAAGCAAACATCGCACTTTTCTTGAAAAAAAAAGACAAAATGCCCATTCTGACTTGTCCTGCGAATTCAGACAAATACTTTTTTTTAGCAATGTGAGTACGGCAATCGTCCTCGGTTCTGCCTTCGTTGTTGCTGCCAAAGAAGAATCAAAATGTATTTGGTTTACATCTCACTTATCCGTACCTTTGAATTCGCCGCGCTCGACGCTTTGCGGCACTTCTGCCCGCTTGCGGGTGTTGAAGAAAGCACTCTCGCTCGGCGCTCGGCTCTGCCGCTTCTGCCTACGAAGTAGGTGTTGAAGAAAACTGCAAATAAATTTGCGTTTTCGCTCGCTTATCCGTACCTTTGTCCATTGAATTAACAACTAAGACGCAAACAAGTATGAAAAAGATTCTCCTATCCCTCTCTGTGGCCATCGCTGTACTGACCGCCTGTACGAACTCTCCCACGGAGTCGATTCCTCTCCCCGAGCATCCGCGTCCCGACTTCGAACGCGCAACGTGGCAAAACCTGAACGGCTACTGGTCCTTCACCTTCGACGAGGCAGTGGCTCAAAAAGCGCTGGCCGAAAAGAACTGTGCACTGATGGACCGACGCATTCTCGTTCCCTTCCCCTGGGGTTCGAAGCTCTCCGAGGTGCCCGACAGCGGTGATATCGCCTGGTATGGCCGCGACATCCGCATCCCTCGGTCGTGGAAAGGCAAGCGAGTGTTCCTCGTGGTGGGAGCCTCCGACTGGGATACGCAAGTGTGGTTCGACGGTCAGGAGATTGGTCGCCATCAAGGTGGTTACACACCTTTCGAGTGCGAACTCACAGAGGTGCGCTATGGCGAGAGCCAGCAGCTGTTCATGCGGGTGGACGATACGTCGAACGATGCCCATCTCTATGGTAAACAAGGCTATGGCAATGCGCGCGGCATCTGGCAAACAGTGTATCTGGAAGCTCGTGGCGAGAACTACATCAGTTCGCTCCACTTCACGCCCGACATAGATGCCTCGGCTGTGCAGGTCGAGGTGAAGCTTGCGGCTCCAGCAAGCAAGGGCGAGGCACTGAAAATAGACTTCCACACTGGCGGCCAGCCCGCATTCACCGCTGATATGGCTGGGCGCGATCAGGCTTCTTTCACAATACCTCTCAAGGACCAGCACCTGTGGGACCTTGACGACCCCTTCCTCTATGAAGTGACCGCGCGACTGGGCAAGGAGGATGCCGTACGGAGCTACTTCGGGCAGCGCAAGGTGAGCACTATGCCCTTCCCCGGCGCCGACTACAACTACATCGCTCTGAACAACAAACCGCTTTACCTGCAGCTCTGTCTCGACCAGAGTTATCACCCCGAGGGCTTCTACACCTTCCCCAGCGACGAATTTATGAAGAACGAAATTCTCCTGTCGAAGCGCTTGGGACTCAACGGCAACCGCATCCACATCAAGGTCGAGGTGCCGCGCAAGCTGTACTGGGCCGATCGCCTGGGCCTCCTCATTATGGCCGACACGCCAAATTTCTGGGGCCAGCCGACAGACGAGGCACGGACCGATTGGGAGCATTGTCTGCGCAATCAGGTGGAGCGCGACTACAACCACCCCTCCATCTTTGCCTGGGTGAACTTCAACGAGACTTGGGGCTTGAAGGATAAGGATGGGGTGTATCAGCCCGAGACACAGGAATGGGTGCGCTCGATGTACCACCTCACGAAGAGTCTCGACAGTTCTCGACTGGTCGAGGATATGTCGGTCTGCCTGCGCGACCATGTGGAGAGCGACATCAATTCGTGGCACTCCTACCGTCCCGGCTATGACTGGGAAAAGGAGATAGCAATGTATGTCGATAGCACCTATCCCGGCAGTACCTTTAATTATATAGGTGGCAACAGGCAGAATGGCGCGCCGATGATCAACAGCGAGTGCGGAAATGTGTGGGGCTACAAGGGGAGCGCCGGCGACTGCGACTATACTTGGGACTATCACATCATGATCGACGCCTTCCGCCGCCAGCCGAAGTGTGCCGGATGGCTCTATACGGAGCACCATGATGTCATCAACGAATGGAACGGATATGTCCACTACGACCGCTCGCCCAAGATAGACGGACTCGACGAACTTGTACCCAATATGGGCATCACGGACTTCCAGAGCCCCTACTATATCTCGCCCGAAAGGTACCTCTACACGGAGCCAAAGGGCGGCGAGACGATATTTATTCCCGTCTATGCATCCTTCATGACAGACAAAGACCCCGGGCAACTTACGCTCGAGACGGAACTCGTCGGATGGGACCGGCTGGGTAGCTTTGTCAGATATTCTGCCTGCGCCACTCCCATTGAATTTGCTCCTTACCTAAGCCGGACGGCAGACACACTTTGTGTGGAAATCCCCAAGGAAGAGGGGCTCTATCTGCTGCGAATGGTGCTAAAAGCCAATGCCGACGGGAGTGAACTCCACCACAACTTCCTCACCTTCCGCGTCAAGGAAGGCAGCGGAGAAGCCTACAAAACACGATTCTGCAGCAGATTCTGGAATGAAAATCTTCGTCCGGAAGCCTTGCGTACAGTCACCTTCTCTCCTGCCAACTTCACGGCTCAGGAGTGGTCGCTGAAGCAGACTTCCGTCCTCGACGGACTGAAGGTAAACGGCTTCGGAAGCGGATATCTCGAATATCGCGTCGAGCTGCCCGAAGACATCGACCCCGCCGCGATTACCTCGGCAGCACTCGTCTTCGAAGCCTCGGCAAAGCAGCTCTTCGGCAAGGATGTGGGAGACGATGATATCCGCGGAGATTACATGCTCGGCGGCGGTACATTCGACCATTGCAAGTCACCAAATGCCTACGCAATGACCGATCTCGACCTGTGGCCATCGGCAGTCGAGGTGACGGTGAACGGCAAATCGGCAGGCACACAGACGCTCGCCGACGACCCAGCCGACCATCGCGGCATCCTCTCCTGGGGTTCGCAACCCACCGACCATACGATGTCCGAGGCTGGTTCATACGGCGAACTCGTAAGTATGAACATTCCCGTCGAAGCCTTCGCTGGCAGCCGTACGGCAATCATCCGCTTCACGGTGCCCACAGCCGATGAGGCTCAAGGCGGTCTTGCACTCTACGGCAAGGACTTCGGTCGTTATCCGCTCGACCCCACGCTGGTGCTGAAGCTGAAATAGCGCATCGGAGCTTGCTCCAAAAAACTTTCCATTAAGAAGGCCAGCAGCAGACAGGAGACGATGCGACAGCAAGCAGGAGACAATGCGACAGCAAGCAGGAACTCCCGCGACAGCAAGCAAGAGCTCCCGCGACAGCAAGCAGGAGCTCCCGCGACAGCAAGCAAGAACTCCCGCGACAGCAAGCAGGGCTACAGACTCCGCCCAGCCCTAACGCTTACGTTCCTGATCGTCGATGGTTCTGCCTGGATGCAAAACATAAATTCTTCGAAAGAAAAGTAAAATTCTTTACCTGGCAGACTTGCTATTCGGGAATTATTCATAAATTTGCGGAAAATTGCAAACAGATTAAATACTTTCCACAAATGGCAAACTATCCTAAAATTGGCATCCGTCCCACCATCGATGGTCGTCAGGGCGGCGTTCGCGAGAGCTTAGAAGAGAAAACGATGGCATTGGCAAAGGCTGTTGCCAAGTTGATAACTACCAATCTCCGCAACGGTGACGGCTCGCCAGTGGAGTGTGTCATTGCCGACGGTACTATCGGCCGTGTCACAGAGAGTGCTGCCTGTGCCGAAAAGTTTGAACGCGAGGGAGTTGGCTCTACTATCACCGTCACCTCCTGCTGGTGCTACGGCTCGGAGACGATGGACATGAATCCGCACTATCCCAAGGCTGTATGGGGCTTTAACGGGACGGAGCGCCCAGGTGCTGTCTATCTGGCTGCCGTCCTGGCTGCGCACGCTCAGAAGGGACTGCCCGCCTTTGGCATTTATGGTCACGATGTGCAGGACTTGAATGACAACACAATCCCCGCCGATGTGGCTGAAAAGATATTGCGTTTTGCCCGGGCGGCTCAGGCCGTTGCCACGATGAAGGGGAAGAGCTATCTATCGTTAGGCAACACCTGCATGGGCATCGCCGGCTCGATCGTCAATGCCGACTTCCTGCAACACTACCTCGGAATGCGCACGGAATACGTCTCACTTGTCGAGATTCTGCGTCGCGTCGATTTCAACATATTCGATCCCGAGGAGTTCAGGAAAGCAATGGCTTGGGTGGAACAGTACTGCAAGCCGCAGGAGGGTCACGACTACAATGAGGATCGCCCACTCTTCCCCGGCACTCCGATGACCACCTTCAACGGTAAGGGCAAGGGCAAGAATCGCGAGGAGAAGGATGCCGACTGGGAATTCACCGTGAAGACGATGATGATTATCCGCGACCTGATGGAGGGAAATCCACGCCTGCTCGAAATGGGCTACAAGGAAGAGGCACTGGGACACAATGCCATTGCGGCCGGCGTGCAGGGTCAGCGACAATGGACGGATTATAGGCCGAACTTCGACTTCCCCGAATCACTGATGTGCACCAGCTTCGACTGGAACGGCAAGCGTGAGGCGAAGATTCTGGCCACAGAGAACGACTTCCTGAATGGGATGGCGATGCTCTTCGGGCACCTGCTGACGAATCGCGGTGTGATGTTCTCGGACATCCGCACCTACTGGAGCCCCGAGGCCGTAGAGCGCGTAGCTGGCAAGAAGCCCGAGGGCGCTGCGGCTGGTGGTTTCATCCATCTCATTAATAGTGGTGCAACGACCCTCGACGCCACTGGTGCTGCCACCGATGCCGACGGCAAGCCCACCTTGAAGCCACATTGGGAACTGACCGACCAAGACGTGGAAGCATGCCTGAAAGCCACCAGCTGGATGCCTGCCGACCGCGATTACTTCCGGGGTGGAGGCTATAGCTCGCACTTCGTCACCAAGGGCGGAATGCCGATGACGATGATGCGCCTGAACATGGTGCAGGGCCTCGGTCCTGTCCTGCAGTTGGCCGAGGGTTGGACTGTGGAACTCGACCCGAAGACTCACGACATTCTCGACAAACGCACCGACCCCACTTGGCCCACCACTTGGTTTGTGCCGCGCCTTGATGCTACGAAAGACTGCTTCAAGGATGTCTATAGTGTGATGAACTGTTGGGGAGCCAATCATGGAGCCATCGCCTACGGACACATCGGCGCAGACATGCTGACCCTCTGCTCCATCCTCCGCATCCCAGTCTGCATGCACAATATTCAGGACAAGGATATCTTCCGTCCCGCCGCCTGGAACGCCTTCGGTATGGACAAGGAGGGTGCCGACTATCGCGCCTGCCAGAACTTCGGACCGATATATAAATAAGGTATGGAAAAACATCGATTGGTAGAGAAGAAGTACCTCTTCACCTTCATTCTCATTACCTCGCTGTTCGCCTTGTGGGGCTTTGCCAATGACATTACGAACCCGATGGTGGCGGCGTTTCAGACGCTGATGGAGATTTCGGCGGCCAAGGCCTCGATGGTGCAGTTCGCTTTCTATGGCGGTTATGCCACGATGGCTGTTCCCGCCGCCCTGTTCATCCGCAAATACAGCTACAAGGTGGGAGTGCTCATCGGCCTCGGTCTCTATGCCGTAGGCGCGTTCTTCTTCATTCCTGCCGCTCAGTTCCAGGAGTTTGCATTCTTCTGTGTGTCGCTCTACATCCTCACCTTCGGTCTTGCCTTCCTTGAAACCAGTGCCAATCCCTTCATCCTCTCGCTGGGTGACAAGAGCAACTCCACGCGCCGTCTGAATCTGGCGCAGGCTTTCAATCCCGTAGGCTCACTCTCGGGAATGGCGGTGGCTTCGTTCATCGTACTCCCCAACCTCATCTCCGATAAGCGCAATGCGGCTGGGCAGATAATATTCGGCTCCCTATCCGAAGCCGAGAAAGCCGATATCCGCCTTCATGACCTCGCAGTCATCCGCGACCCCTACGTGGCTATCGGGCTGGTGGTGCTGGTGATGTTCGTCATCATCGCTCTCACCAAGATGCCCTCTCTGAAGGGAGAACAGGATGTGAAAACCAGCGCACGCACGACAGTCAGCCGTTTGTGGCACAACAAGATATATCGCTACGGCGTCTTTGCTCAGGTGCTCTATGTGGCTGCCCAGATTATGGTGTGGACCTTCATTATCCAATATGCCGACCATTTGGGCATCGACAAAGCAACCGCCCAGCGCTACAACATTCTGGCAATGTCGCTAGCGCTGACCGGACGCTTCTTGGGCACTTACATCATGAAGTATGTCAATCAGCGCTACCTGCTGGCCATCTTCGGTGTAGGTGCTTCGGTGTGCACGCTTGGAGCCATCTGCATCGAGGGGATGTGGGGCCTCTATAGCCTTGTGTGCATCAGCCTGTTCATGTCCATCATGTTCCCCAGCATTTATGGCATCGCACTTGAGAATGTGTGCAGTGAAGATACCTCGCTGGGGGCAGCCTTCCTGGTGATGGCCATCGTGGGTGGAGCCTTAATGCCACCGCTGCAGGGTCATCTCATCGACCAGCAAGTCATCTTCGGCTGGCCAGCTGTAAATGTTTCGTTCGCACTCCCCCTCATCTGCTTCATCTTCATCACTGTTTATGGTTATCAGACCTTTAAACAGATGAGAATGTGCTGACTCGCAATACTCTGTCTTGGCAAGACCCGAATAACTCTAGTCACAGGACTTGCGCCTTCAGAAGAAGGTGGACTCGATGGTCGGTAGTTGCTATTTAGCCATAAATGGTTATGGCTACACTATTTTCCATCCGTCACCTTCACCTTGGCGGCGAGGGCCTTGCACTTGTCGCGCAGTGCATCCTGCGGTGCATCGAGCGTATCCCAGCACACAACGACGCCCATGCGGCGGTTTACGTGAGCCTCGGGCTTGCCGAAGATGCGCAGGTAGGTGCGCTCGGCGGCGCAGACATCGGCCATGCCTTCGTAGTCGGGATGATGCGTCTCGATGGGAGACAGAATGACGGCCGAGGCTCCCTGTCGTTCCTGTGTGATTTCAGGAATGGGCAGTCCGAGGACGGCGCGGCAGTGGAGCTCAAACTCGCTCAGGTTCTGTGTGCCGGCCAGCGTGACCATACCAGTATCGTGGGGACGAGGCGAGAGCTCGCTGAAGATGACTCCCTCCTTCTCGCTGACGAAGAACTCCACACCCCAGATGCCTGCGCCCGTCAGTGCAGCGGTCACCTTGTCGGCCATGCGTTGTGCCTCTTTCAGATGCTCCGGACGCATTGCCTTCGGCTGGAAGCTTTCACGATAGTCGCCCGACTTCTGTACATGGCCTACAGGCTGGCAGAAGAGTGTAGGACCATGCTGCTGTGTCACGGTGAGCAGGGTGATCTCGTAGTCGAAGGGGATGAACTGCTCCACGATGACCTCCTTCAGGTCGCCGCGGGCACCGCCGCAGGCGCATTCCCACGATGCGGGCAGGTCCTCGGGACTGTCGGCCTTGCTCTGTCCGTGTCCGCTGCTGCTCATCAGGGGCTTGATGATGCAGGGGAAACCGATCTCGCCTGCAGCCTCCACCAGTTCCTCGTAGGTATTGGCATAGCGATAGTTGGCCGTCTTGAGACCAAGTTCCGTGTGAGCCAGTTCGCGGATAGACTTGCGGTTCATCGTGAAGTTTACGGCGCGGGCCGACGGCACTACCTGAATGCCCATCCGTTCACACTCATAGAGTTTCTCCGTGCGGATGGCTTCAATCTCGGGCACGATGATGTCCGGCTTCACCTCCTCGACAGTCTTCATGAGGGCATCGCCGTCCAGCATACTGAATACGCGGCACTCGTCGGCCACCTGCATGGCTGGTGCACCGGCATACTTGTCGCATGCCACCACATACTGTCCCTTGCGCTTGCAGGCAATGACAAACTCTTTCCCTAACTCTCCCGAACCGAGCAACATGATTTTCTTCTGCATGATTGTATTTGTATTAAATGGTCTGAACTCTAATCAAACTTCTTTCCCCACAGCCGTTCCATCCTCTCGCGCAGTTTCTCTTCCTGAGGGTTCGGCTGGGAATGCCAGAATCGCTCTTCAGCGAGGTCGTCCGGCAGGAACTGCTGGCGGACAAAGTTCCCTTCGTAGTCGTGGGCATACTTGTATCCGTCGCTATATCCCAGCTGTTTCATCAGGCTGGTGGGCGCATTGCGCAAGTGAAGCGGCACTGGCAGGTTGCCCGTCTCCTGCACTTTCTGCAGGGCATTGCCGATGCCCATGTAGGCCGAATTGCTCTTGGGCGAAGTGGCCAGATATACTGTAGCTTCGGCCAGTGGGATGCGGCCCTCGGGCCATCCGATTTTCATCACTGCATCGAAGGCGGCATTGGCCAGCAGCAGAGCGTTCGGATTGGCCAGCCCGATGTCTTCGCTCGCACTGATGACCAATCGGCGGGCGATGAAGGCAGGGTCCTCGCCCCCCTCGATCATGCGAGCCAGCCAGTAGAGGGCTGCGTCGGGGTCGCTGCCTCGAATGCTCTTGATGAAGGCCGATATGATATCGTAGTGCATCTCGCCGTCCTTGTCGTAGGCCAGCGGGTTCTGCTGCAGGCGCTCCGAAACGATGGCATCCGTCACCTCGATGTCGCCATCACCAGAAGCTGCCTCGAAGATGAGCTCCATGATGTTCAGCAACTTGCGAGCGTCACCCCCGCTGTAGCGCAGCAAGGCACCCGTTTCGCGAATGTTCCACGAGCGGCGGCTAAGTTCCTCATCCCGCTCGACAACACGCTGCATTAGCGTCAGCAGGTCGTCGGGCTCCAAGGGCTTCAACACATAGACCTGACAGCGGGAGAGCAGAGGGCGGATCACCTCGAAGGAAGGATTCTCCGTCGTGGCTCCGATGAGAGTCACCACACCCTGCTCCACAGCGCCCAGGAGTGAATCTTGCTGCGACTTGGAGAATCGATGGATTTCGTCGATGAAGAGGATGGGGCTGGCTGAGTTGAAGAATCGATTCTGGCGAGCCCGCTCAATAACGTCGCGCACATCTTTCACACCACTCGTCACTGCGCTGAGTGTGTAGAACGGTGTTTCCAGCCGATGGGCGATGATGCTGGCCAGCGTAGTTTTCCCTACTCCCGGCGGTCCCCAAAGGATGAAGCTTGAGATACGGCCCGAGTCGATCATCCGACGCAGCACAGCTCCTGGCCCGACCAGGTGTTGCTGTCCGATGTAGTCGTCCAAAGTCGTTGGACGCATGCGTTCTGCCAAAGGTGCACTCATGGCCTTCTCATATTTTCCGCAAAGATAGTGCAAACGAGCGACATGACAAAGGGAAACGTCAGTTTTCTTTTGTCATGACCGAGTGCAGCCTATTTTCGACCGAAGGTCAGAGTAGTGCAAACGAGCGACATGACAAAGGGAAACGCCAGTTTTCTTTTGTCATGGCCGAGTGCAGCCCGCTCGACACCTTCGAAGAAGTGGCGCTTCGCCTTTAGTGCGAAGAATTTTCGACCGAAGCTACCAGCCGAATCCTATCTATTGAAATGCATCCCAATAGTCGAACTTCCGGATGTGGCTGAGGTCGAAGACAAAGAGGCCATCGCCCTCCCGAAGCAGAGTCGCCGTAATCTCGGGCAGCACATCGGCCCGGCCGCCTTTCTCGAAACCCTTGCCGTTGCCGATGTCGGGACCGACTGCGAATGGTGCCTCGCCGCAGAGGCGCTTGCGACCGAGCTTGGCAAACCCCTCCATCGTCCATTCACCATCGCCGCGTATCTCGTCGGCCGGAGAGTAGGCACCCAGGAGAAGGAAGTCCACGAGGTCGGCAAATCCAGTGGCTTGATATTCAGGCGTTGCCCACCAATAGGACGGCTCTTCACGAAGAAGGTCGTAGCGGGGACTGGCCCAGTTGACTCCACAGCGATAATACTCCGAGAACCAGGCTCCCACGTAAAGGCCGAACTTCAGCCGGGGCGCTACTTTGTGGACCGTTGCCTCGGCCTCGGCCACAAAGTCGTGGATCACCCTGCAACGATAGGTGAGCCACTGGACATCGAGCGAGTCGGGCTGCCAGTCGATGAATACATGGCTAGGGCCCTGCGAGAGTACAGGCCATCGCGCGGGTACATTATTTATATAGTGGGAGAATCCCTCGTAGGCCGCTTTCGTGTAACCGGCATCCAGAAAGTAGTCGTCGTAGCGGCAGCGGTCGAGCACAATTCCGTCCAAGTCCTTATAGGCGGCCAGTTCGGCAAGCATCTGCAGGAGAAAGGTCTGCACCTCCCTGTTGGCCGGGTCGAGGAAGCGACAGCCGACGACCGTCCGGTTGTCGGCCTGGCTGAGCAAAGTCCCGTCGGGAAGCTGATCGACGCTGCACCATTCGCGCCGTTCGGGATGGTCGTAAATCATGCCTGACGGACCAGTCGACTCGGACCACCATCCGCCCACCATCATGTTCACTCCGGCATTGACCTTCAGTCCCGCCTGGTGGCCCGCACGAATCCAAGTAGCCAGATAGTCGAAAGTGGCCACTCGGGGCACGAACTTGCGGCCGCCTGGGCACCAGCGGGCCACCCTCCGAAGCTTTGGCGCCACACTCGACTGGAAGAGGACATCGCCGCTGGGTGGCCTTACGTCCACGACGATTTGTGTAAAGCCGGACTGGGCAATGCGTCGGCAGTCGTCGTAGATGTTCTGCTGCGACTCGAAATAGTGTTCCGACGAGGCTGCGGCATCTATCCAGACAATCCGCGGCTTTGGCTCCTCCTGCCTGCTGCATGCGGCGAGAGCCAATGCGAGCATCGGCATCATCATTGCAGTAAGCAGCTGGGCTGCGAGCCGTTGGACCTGGTTGTTCCGGATCAGTTTCATAAAGCCAAACCTCCTTGAATCTATATTCTTCTCGATACAAAGTTACAAATTATTGGCGGTTCTTCTTGCATATTTCGCGGAAAAAGTGTTCCTTTGCAATAAAGTTGCAAAGATGTCCCCTGCGATGCATGAAAAGACAACAGCAAGCAGGGGCCGATGCGACAGCAAGCAGGGGCCGGTGCGACAGCAAGCAGGAGCCGATGCGACAGCAAGCAGGAGCCAATGCGACAGCAAGCGCTGAAGAACGGAAAGACGAAGACAACTAACAACAACAGATACAGAGGGATGAGACTATTCTTAATGCTTTTCCTGAGTTGCAGCCTGACAATGCAGGCGCAAGTGTTCCAGCACATCGCGCTGGAGAAGGTGGCAGGCTCGCAGCCGGGCGACTGCCGACTGGCGGGAATAAGTCCCGACGGCAGCTACATCCTGGCCACTACGCAGACAAACAAGGGGCTTCGGCGAATCGACCTGAAGACGGGCAAGTCGTCGCTGCTCACCGACACTCCGGGTGCTGGCTTTGAACCGAAAATATCGGCCGACGGACGGCATGTCGTTTGCCGAAAGGTGACGTTCGACGAGCGACACCTGCGCCAGACCAGCCTGCAGATGCTCGACCTGGAGCAGGGCACACAGCGGCAGTGGCGGGCACCTGCCCGAAACGTGGGCGGATACTCGGCCGAGGAGAGCGCCGAGACGAGCAAGAGCCCCGAGGTGTTCATCGAAGACATGCAGCTGATGGTCACCGTGGATGGCGTAACGACAAACATCTCGCCCAACGGCACCGACGAGGACACTCGCTACATCTGGCCAAGCCTGTCGCCCGACGGAAAGCGCATCCTATACTATGTGAGCGGCGAAGGGGCCTACGTCTGCAACCTCGAGGGCAAAGATGTGCAGTTCATCGCCCACGACTGCCGTGCGCCGCAATGGTACGACGACAGTATCGTCATCGGAATGAACGACCGCGACGACGGCAAACTGCTGCTCTCGAGCAGCATCATGGCTTACTCGCTCGACAATGGCAAGGCACAGGAACTCACCGACAACCGCCTGACGCTCATGTATCCCCAGTGCTGCGCCGCAAAGGGCATCATCGTTTGCTCGGCTGCAAACGGGGAAATCTATGTCGTAAGAACAAGACAACAGAAGTAAAAGGAAGAAGATTATGAAGGCGAAATACATACTGTTGCTGGCGCTTCTCGTAGCCATCCCTGCATCGGCACAGAAAATCAGAGTGTACCTGAATCCCGGCCACGGCAGCTGGGGCCCCGACGACCGCCCGATGCCCACGATACCCTATCCCATGCTGGCCAGCACCGGACGGCCCGACACTTGCGGCTTCTACGAGAGCAACACCAATCTGTGGAAGGTGCTCGAATGCGGCGACCGACTGATGAAGAACGGAAACTTCACGCTGAAATATTCGCGCCGAAAGAACGGCCCGTATCCCTACAGAAAGGGGGCATCGAACGAGGCAAGATACAATCGCTCGCTGAGCGAGATATCGGCGGAAGTGGACACTTGGGGAGCCGATATGTTCCTTTCCATCCACTCGAATGCCACCAGCGAAGGCGCTCTGGTGAACTATCCGCTCTTCCTCTATCGTGGTACCGATGCCGAGGACTACGTTGAGAACAGCAAGGCGATGTGCCAGAAGATATGGCCGCGACTCACCGAAGCCATGCATGCGGGCTTCGAGGTGATGACGCACTACAACTCGAGCACCAACATCCGCGGCGACATTGACTTCTACCACAGCAGCTGGACCAACGACCGAGGCATTACGGGCTATCTGGGAGTGCTCCACCACATGGCGCCCGGCTTCCTGAGCGAGGGATACTTCCACACCTATCAGCCCGCTCGCCATCGTGCACTCAACGAGGACTGGTGCCGTCAGGAGGGCATCCGATACTATCGGGGCATTGCCGACTATTTCGGCGTTCACACCGACGATACGGGCTGCATCATGGGACAGCTCCACGTTTACGGACAAAAGAGCGACAATCTGGAATACTTCAACGCAGTGAGCGGCTCGCTCGACGAATACCTGCCGGCCAACGGCGTCACCGTGCGGCTGAGGAACACCAACGACGAGGTAGTGGCCACCTACGAGACCGACCAGAACTACAACGGCATCTTCGTCTTCAACGACCTGACACCGGGCCGATACTACATCGAACTGAAAGGCGAGGGCTACAAGACGCGCCAAGGAAAGGCAAATCCCACGGTAGTGAAAGCCAAGACCACCGCCTACAAGAGTATCTACATGTATTCAGGCACCAGCACTCCCTTCGACGATGAAACGGGAGTGGAGGAGCTTCAAGGTTCAGCATCAGAAGTGCAAAGTGATGAGGCTATCTACGACCTGAGCGGCCGCAAGGTCCGCTCGGCTCTGCCGCTTGGCTCGTCCAAGAATGGACGATTGCCTAAGGGCATCTACATCATGGGCGGGCGAAAGGTTGTCTTCTGAGGCACCACCAGCGATGCAGTTCGTCATTTCTTGAAATAATCGTTGTAGATCTTGATGCTGAAGACGATGCAGCTGCACGAAGTCGTGACAAAGTTGGTCAGGACCAGCGACCAGATGATGTCGGGTTTGTGCAGAAAACCCTGAAGCATAAAGGCAAATCCGCCAACAGCCATCATCAGGAAAGTGGGAAGCGCGATGCCGTCGGTGTTTCGTGTACAAATCGTCTTCACAGCCTGCGGCAGGTAGCCCAGAATCATACCGACGCTGGCCACCACTCCGCAAATCTGAAATATCAAATTCTGTTCCATATCTTGAACACTTTTTCCGTCTTTCACTTTCCGAGTATCTGTCCGGCATGCTCCTTGGTGTTCACCTGCTTGCCGGCAAATATCTGCTCGATGATGCCTTCCTCGTTGATGATGAAGGTGGTGCGGATGGTGCCCATCGTCCGTTTGCCGTACATCACCTTCTCGCCCCAAGCACCCATTGCTTCCATCAGCGATTTATCGACATCGGCAATCAGCGGGAAAGGCAGTGCATGCTTCCCCTTGAACTTTGTGTGCGATGCAGCCGAGTCCTTGCTGACGCCCACCACCTCGTAGCCAGCGCCCTGTAGCTCGCTGTAGCGGTCGCGCAGGCTGCAAGCCTCGGCGGTACAGCCGCTGGTATTGTCCTTCGGATAGAAATACAGCACCAGCTTTCGTCCACGATAATCACTCAGACGGATGTCCCGTCCCTGCTCGTCCTTGCCCAAAATCTCGGGCGCCCGGTCTCCAATCTTCATAGTTTCCTTCATTAGATGATGTGGCAAAGGTACGAAGAAGTGAGAGGAACGCAAAAGAAAAGTGTTTTTTTCTTTCGCATTCCCGAACGAAAGTACCCTCTACCGCAGTTCAAAGGTGCGAAAGTTCCCTCTGCCGCAGGCCAAAGGTGCGATTTTTGGGGCAGAAATAAATAATGTACGAAGAAAAACTGTAATTTTGCAGGAGATATTACGAATACTATGCAAACGATGATACGACTGAGCCGCTGGTTGGCGGCAAATGCTTCGCTGTTTATCATTGCCATTGCGGCAGTGACCTTCTTTGTGCCTGAGCTGTTCGTCTGGGTGCGCGGTACTACACAGACGATGATTCTGGGTATTATCATGCTGACGATGGGACTGACGCTGACCACCGACGACTTCCGCATCCTTGCCCGTCGGCCGTTGGATATACTGATAGGTGCCTGTGCGCAGTTCCTGATTATGCCTTGCGTGGCCTATCTGCTGGTGTTCGTATTCCGGCTGGAGCCTGCGTTGGCACTCGGCATTCTGTTGGTCGGCTGCTGCCCGGGAGGCGTATCGAGCAACATCATGTCGTATCTCTGTCATGGAGATGTGGCCTTCTCGGTGGGCATGACCTGCACCTCTACCCTACTCGCCCCAGTGATGACACCGCTGCTGATGGAGCTGACGGCTGGTGAAATCATCGAAATCAACGCCGTCGGCATGTTCCTGAACATCCTCATTGTGACGATTATCCCCGTTGCCATCGGCTGTTTTCTCAATTACACCTACTCCAAGAGTGCGCACTTCCCGACGATCCAGTCGCTGATGCCTGGCTTGAGTGTGACCTGCCTGGCATGTATCGTGGGTGGTGTCATCTCGACGGTTCACGACGACCTTGTGGCCCGCGGAATCTGGCTCTTCCTGTGGACATTTGCCGTTGTCTTTTGCCATAACACACTCGGATATATTCTTGGCTACACGGCTGGCCGACTGGCTGGTTTCGACAAAGCCAAGAAGCGCACCATCAGCATCGAGGTGGGCATGCAGAATGCAGGTCTCGCTACAGTGCTTGCAGGCAACTTCTTTGCCGCACAGCCGCTTGCCGTGCTTCCATGCGCCATCAGTTGCGCCTGGCACAGCATCAGCGGCACCATTCTGGCAGGCATCTTCTTAAAGCACGACAAAAAATAAAAACACACAGAGATATGAAGAAGTTCGGATTATTGCCTCGCATTATTGTCGCCATCGTATTAGGCGTTTTGATTGGAAGTGTGCTGCCAGCAGGATGGGTGCGCGTATTTGTGACATTCAACCACGTCTTCAGTCAGTTTCTTGGTTTCCTCATCCCGCTCATCATCATCGGATTGGTGGCTCCGGCCATTGCCGACATCGGCCATGCAGCAGGCAAACTGCTGTTGCTGACGGTGGGACTGGCATACGCCGACACCATCGTGGCCGGACTATTGGCATTTGCTACGGGAACTATGCTCTTTCCGCTCCTGATAGATGCTGAAACCACGATGGCGGTTGAGAAGGCCGAGACGCTGCAACCCTATTTCCAGCTGCAAATACCCGCCATTCTCGATGTGATGGCTGCATTGGTGAGTTCCTTCGTTATCGGCATCGGCATTGCATATACCGACTCGCCTGTGCTGAAGAAAGGCTTCTCGGAGTTCCGCATCATCATCGAGAAAACAATTCAGGCTGCCATCATTCCACTCCTGCCGCTTTATATCTTCGGCATCTTCCTCGGCATGACCTATACGGGCGAGGCATATCACATCCTGCTGGTGTTTGCCAAAATCATCTGTATCATCTTCATCCTGCATATTGTCATCCTTCTGTATGAGTTCCTGATTGCAGGCGGATTGGCCCGAAAGAATCCTCTGCGTCTGTTGGTAAACATGCTTCCGGCATATTTTACGGCATTGGGCACCTCGTCGAGTGCGGCCACCATACCTGTCACACTGCGGCAGACAAAAAAAAACGAAGTCAGCGATGAAATCGCCAGTTTCTGCGTGCCGCTCTGTGCCACCATCCACTTGTCAGGCTCGATGATGAAGCTTACTTGTTGCGCACTCACCGTCTGTCTCATCAATGGATTGCCCCACGACATGCCGCTATTCCTCCATTTCATCATGTTGCTGGGTATCTGCATGGTGGCTGCTCCCGGTGTGCCCGGCGGCGCAGCGATGGCCGCATTGGGACCGCTGGCCAGTGTGCTGGGTTTCAATCCCGAAGCACAGGCACTCATCGTTGCCCTCTATATCGCGATGGACTCGTTTGGCACTGCCTGCAATGTCACAGGCGACGGAGCCCTTGCCGTCATTATCGACAAGCTCCACAAGAATCATGCAAGCAAAAGTCTGACTCAAGAAAAAGTTCCTGAGCCAGACGAGAAATAACCTATAAAGTTCTCCTTAGGAAGGAGTTTCTGCTTTTCTACAAGCCTCTTGCTGCGAGCAGGCCCGAAGCATCAGGCTGTTGCATGCCAGTGAAATCGGTGAACATCTGCATGAGGTCGCCAGTATTGCCACGACTCAGTATCTTGTCGCGGAATTCCTGACCCGTCTCGGGCTTCAGTGCACCTCGTTGGGCAAAGACATCGGCAATGTTCACCGCCAGCACTTCCGTCCACAGATAGCTGTAATATCCGGCTGCATATCCTCCGCCCCAGACGTGGTTGAAGTAGCTGGTGTGGTAGCGGGGCGGTATCTGCGCATCGAGCAATCCCACTTGCCGCAGGGCTTCTGTCTCGAAGGTAGCTGCCTGCCCGGCGGTAGGAATCTGGTCGGACGAAAGCATATGCCAAGCCATATCGGCGCAAGTGGCGGCAAGGTTCTCACCAAGAGCGTAAGCCGTCTGGAAGTTGATGCTCTTGAGCATGCGTTCCTTCAGTTCGGCGGGCATGGGCTGGCCGGTCTCGAAGTGGCGGGCAAAGTGGTCGAACACCTCGGGAATGGTGGCAAACGACTCGTTGAACTGCGAGGGCATTTCCACAAAGTCGCGAGCTACGCTGGTGCCGCTCAGACGATGATATTGGCAATCGGAAAGCATTCCGTGCAGGGCGTGGCCGAACTCGTGGAACATGGTGGTAACTTCATCCCAAGTGAGCAGCGAGGGTTGACCCTCGGGAGCCTTCGCATTGTTGCATACATTGAAGATGATGGGCAGCTGCTGGCGCTGGCGGCTCTGCTTCTGGAAGCCGTCCATCCAAGCACCTCCGCGCTTTGTGGGGCGGCGGAAATAGTCGCAATAGAAGAGGGCTTTGGTGCTGCCGTCCTTGTCAATGACCTCGAAGGCTCGCATGTCGGGATGATAGGTCGGGATGTCGGTGCGCTCCTTGAACGTGAGGCCGTAAGCCTTTCCTGCGGCATAGAAGACGCCATTGACGAGTACGCTGTCCACATTGAAATAGGGCTTCACCTCGTCGTCGCTGATATCCAGAAGTTCCTTCTTCATCTTGGCGGAATAATAGAAGCGGTCGTATGGCTGCAGCTGGAAGTCGGCACCCTCTGTCTTGCGGGCAAAGTCCTCGATAGCCTTCGTCTCGGCCTGTGCCTTTGGCTTGTACTGGGCAATCAGGTTCTTGAGGAAGGCATAGACATTGTCGGGCGTCTTGGCCATCGTCTTTTCGAGCGAATAGGAAGCATAGTTGGGATAACCCATGATTTCAGCCTGTTCGGCACGCAGCTTGGCAATTTCCACTACGATGGGGAACGTATTGTACTTGCCAGTACCGTCGGCACGATGCACGGAGGCCTCGAAGACTTTCCTGCGCAGCTCGCGGTTGTCGAGGCTGGCCAGCAGCGCCTGCTGTGTGGTATTTACAATTACGATGGCGTATGGTGCCTTTGCTCCCCGGCTCTCGGCGTCCTTTGCGCACTGGGCAATGTCGGCTTCGCTCAGGCCGGCAAGGTCTTCCGTCCTATCGACCCACACCACTGCATCATTCGTAGCATCGGGCAATACGTCGCCCCACTGGATTTGCAGGTCGGAGATGCGCATGTTTATCTCCTTCATGCGAGCCATCTTGTCGTCGGGCAGCAAGGCGCCCTTTCGTACGACGCTCTTGTAGGTCTCCTCTAGGAGCTTCTTGTCTTCTCCCTGAAGCGTTTCATACTCATTGTCATACACCTGACGGATACGTTCGAACAACGCTTTGTTGAACGATATTTCGTTCTCGAGGTCGGTGAGCATCGGCGTCACCTTCTTCTCCGTTTCGCCGATCTCAGGCGTCTTGTCGGCATCGGTCAGGGCATAGAAAATGCGAGATACGCGGTCGAGAGTGCGTCCGCTCTCTTCGAAGGCGAGGATGGTGTTCCCGAACGTGGCTGCCTCCTGATTCTCCGTTATCTGAGCGATTTCATCGCGTTTCTGCTGAATGGCAGCCTCGAAGGCGGGCAGATAGTCTTCGGGTTGAATCTTGTTGAAGTCAGGCGCACCAAAGGGGAGTGTGCTTTCCTGCAACAACGGGTTCTCACGCTGTGCTTCCTTGCAGGAGGTCAGTTGCATCGCGGCAGTCGTCAGCACTGCTGCCGAAATTCCGAGGGTCATAAGTTTCTTATTCATATTCACAATCTTTAGTTGTATTGGTTACGTTGTGGGAATTTTATAATGAATCAGTAATTTTCTTTCAGAACCTTATCTACATTGCCTGTCTGAAGCAGGCGTTCCTGTGCCTCGTCGTAACTGAGGCCGAGGGATTCCTGAATCATGCGGGTGCCGCGATCTACGAGTTTGGCGTTGGTGAGTTGTATCTTAACCATTCGATTGCCCCTGACGCGCCCTAAGCGAATCATCAGCGAAGTAAAAATCATGTTCAAGACCATCTTCTGGGCAGTTCCGCCCTTCATGCGACTGCTACCCGTTACGAATTCGGTACCCACGATGGTTTCTATAGGAAATTCCGAAGCAGCAGCCAAGGGAGAATTAGAAGTCTCATAATGCGCTTTCCCGTAGGAACGGCATCAGTAAGAAGTTGATTCATAGTGGAAACTTGGCCCATTTTCTTGGCTTTTACATAACTGCACCCTGCAACTATGAGAAGAAGCGCTACAACTGGGATGATAATTTTCATCATTGGAAAGTATGTTTTTCTAAAACAAGAATCCCCACAAAAGAATGATTGCAGGGATTCTTATTCTGATGGTTTTAATCGACGTTTAGTCGGCCAGCTTTGCGCAGATGAACTCGCGGTTGAGGCGGGCGATGTTGGAGATGGTCTCGCACTTGGGGCACACTGCCTCGCAGGCGCGGGTGTTGGTGCAGTTGCCGAAGCCCAGTTCGTCCATCTTGGCCACCATAGCCTTGGCGCGGCGGGCAGCTTCGACCTTGCCCTGAGGCAGCAGGGCGAGCTGGCTCACCTTCGAGCTGACGAAGAGCATTGCCGAGCCGTTCTTGCAGGCAGCCACGCAGGCACCGCAGCCGATGCAGCTGGCGCAGTCCATAGCCTCGTCGGCATCCTCCTTGGGGATGAGGATGGCGTTGGCATCCTGAGCCTGACCGGTGCGGATGGTGGTGTAGCCGCCGGCTTGCATAATCTTGTCGAAGGCACCGCGATCGACCATGCAGTCCTTGATGACGGGGAAGCCGGCCGAGCGCCAAGGCTCTACGGTGATGGTGTCTCCGTCCTTGAAGCGACGCATGTAGAGCTGGCAGGTAGTGGCACCGCGCTCGGTCTTGCCGTGAGGCGTACCGTTGATATAGAGTGAACACATACCGCAGATTCCCTCGCGGCAGTCGTGGTCGAAGACGAAGGGCTCCTTGCC
>JAILBW010000007.1 GCA_024680695.1 Bacteroidaceae bacterium | reverse complement strand
GAGAATGCAGGGAAAGACGTGCTGATCTCCCCCTACAGCCTGGAGGCCGACCTCTCCGTACTGCTCTGCGGCCTGCAGGGCGCAACACGCCAGGAACTGCTCAGCGTGATGGGGCTGCAAGGCGAAAGCGAAGCCGACATCAACCGCTACATCACCACGATGGGGAGCGGCATCACGGAGGCCGACAACATGACGCGCTTCGCCTCGTCCTATTCGCTGTGGTACAAGAAAGAACTGCAACTGAACGCAGCCTTTGCCGAGAAAGTAAAAGGCGGCTACGGCGTGGAGGTATATCCCGTGCAGTTCGGCAAGCAGACCACGGACAAGATCAACACCTGGTGTGCCGAGAAGACGAACAACCGCATACCGAAGCTGCTGGACAGCACGTCGGATACCGACATCATGCACCTGCTGAACGCCGTGTATTTCCGCTCCAACTGGGCGCAGCACTTCCGCAACACCGAAACGCGTCCCTTCACGGCTGCCGACGGCAAGGTGCAGAAGGTGGAGACCATGTGGGACCAGTTCTCCTCGAATGCCTTCTATGCTCTCGGCAATGGCTACCAGATGGCAGGCCTGCCGTTCAACAACGGTGCCTTCAGCATGTTCTTCATCCTGCCTGACGAGGGAAAGAGCGTCCAGGACGTGATGGACACATTCGAGAAGAAGATGCCCGAGGTGGCAGCCATGCAGGCAGCGCCGAGCCTGAAGCTGTATGTGCCGAAGTTCCAGAGCGAATACACGATACTTCTCGAAGAGACAATGAAAGCACTCGGAGCCAGTAGTCTGTTCAGCCCAAGCATAGACTTCCGGCTGTTCGATGGCACGCAGGTCGGCGCAGAAAGAATCCTGCAGAAGACGTTCCTGAAGATAGACGAGAAGGGTGCCGAGGCAGCTGCTGCGACGGATATCATGATGTTTACCAGCACAGATGGGCCGAAGCCCGAGGAAATCATGCTGGACCTGAACCGTCCCTTCATCTACGGCATCGTGGAGCAGAGTACTGGCCTGCCGCTCTTCATCGGCTACAAGGCAAAGATCTGACGCACCGCTCATCCAAGAACCACTACCGAAACTCCAGTAAACAACATATATGTTATTAGCCGCAGGCTCTTAAAAAAAGTTAAAGAATGCAGTGCTTTGGTATAATGGAACGGATTTTTTTGTAATATTGCAGTGCGAATAACCAATAAACGAAGAATACGATGAAGAAAGTTACGCTTATGCTGCTCACTGCAGCAACGATGTGCACCCAGGTGTTTGCACAGAACAAGGTGAAAAATCTCTATACGAGTATGGAGAAGCTGAACCTCTCCGCACTTGAGGAGAAGGACTTTGATGTACAGCTGAACCGCACGCTCCTCGCCGGTTACAACACGATCTGCCTGCCCTACACGCTGAACGCAAGCCAGCTCGCCGCTTCGGCCAAGGACGTACAGGTGGAGAAACTAGTGTCTGTACGTCAGGAAGGCAATACGCTCTACATGTATTTCTTGGATTGCACGAAAGAAGGCATTAAGGCAGGCATGCCCTACCTGATCTATTCCCCCACAACGCAGATGCTTCGGGCCAAGAGTTCCGAGGCTGATGCTATCAGCACGGAACTCAAGAGTGTGAGCATGTCGGACGGAAAGGGCAACCGCGTCACCTTCGGCAGCAGCTGGGAGAGTCTGCGCGTCGATGGGCGCTATGGCATTCCGGCACAGCAGGAAGCCCTCATCCTGGAGAGTGTGCTCATCCGCACGGAGGGCGATAAGTCCTTCCTGCCCACACGCTGCGGTTTCACCTGGGACGAGCAGATGCCTACCGCCACGAATCTCGAAATCAAGCATGTCACCAGCCTTGCCGGTACAGAGACCAGCATCGAGAAGCTGCAGGCACAGGATGCCGTAGTGGATGTGTACAATGTCTCGGGCCAGATCGTTCAGAAGAACGTGAATGTAAACAAGGCAATGGAGACTCTGCCCTCGGGTATCTACGTAATCGGCGGTGCAAAGGTTGCCGTGAAGTAATATCCCTCCGGCAGCCTCGAACTGCCCCCTTAACAGCCTGTCCTGGCCACATCGTGCCGGCGACAGGCTGTCTCGTCTTTTAACACCATCCTCAAATACGAACAATTATGAAACGAATGCTCCTTTATCTGGTTGTCCTGCTGGCTTGCCCCTCCGTTCGGGCGCAGCACATGGATTTCTGTGGAGTGGAACTGACTGGCTCCATTCGCGATGTGTCGGACAAGCTGCGGAAGTCCGGATTCAAGCTGAAGCAGAAACGCCCCGACGATTGCTTCTACATCTTCGAAGGGAAATACTGCGGCCAGACAACCTATTTTAACGTCAATTACACACCGAAGACAAAGACCGTCTATCAGGTGCGCGTCACCCCGCGCAATATCAATGAGGAAGTTCTCGTCGATAGCCTTTTGGCCAAGTACGGCTCCGAATGCGAAAGCACCGGCGAAGGCTATTGCTGGACTACCGAAGCTGGTGGAATCTTCTATATAAAGAAGGAGCACTACGATCCCTTTGTTGTCATTATTGATGGCGAAGGCATGACGCTCAAGAAGCAAGAGGAGAAATAATCCCGCAGCCCCTTGTGCGTCTCTCGGCGGCGTCCCTCATGACGCGATGCGTCTTGCGCTTCCTAAACGAAAAAATGCTCTGGCGGTTCGTCCCAGAGTGTTTTTTTAGCGTGGAACTACAACTACATTATTATATATACGCGCGCATGAACACACGATTCCTACTTCTCTGTCTTGCCTCTGCAATACTGATGTCCCACACCACTATGGCGCAGGAAGCGACACTTGTTCCCACCGATCATGGCCGTGCACTGGTCAATCCCGGAATGGGATGGACGATGCACTTCTATTCGAACGTCCCCACCAACTACGGCTCTCAACTTGAGCCTGAGGATGTCCTCGACGACTTTCCCGGCCTCTCGACCGTCTATCTGCGCCTGCCTTGGTCGTTCCTCGAGCCAGAGGAAGGGCGTTTCAACTGGGAATGGCTCGATACGCCAGCCCAGCGCTGGATTGGTGTCGGGAAAAAGATGGCCTTTCGCATCACCGCGACAGAGAACTGGACCCAAATGGGCACGCCGGCTTGGGTGTTCGAGGCAGGCGCGAGCTACTACGAAGTAGATAACTACAGGGAACCGGACTACGACGACAGCATCTTCCTCGAGAAGGTAGACCATTTCGTGGCTGAGATGGCCCGACGCTACGACGGCAATCCCAACGTGGCCTTCATCGATATTGGCCACTTCGGCATGTGGGGCGAGGGGCACACTGAGGTAACCACTCCGCGCCACCATCGCACCTGGGGCTTCGAAACGCAGAAGCGCATTATCGACATTTATTGCAAGCATTTTACCCGGACGCAGCTCGTCCTTTCCGACGACTTTGCTGGTCACGACCGCCCCGGGCTGCATTTTCCCATCATGGATTATGCCCTCTCGAAGGGTGTCTCGCTTCGTGACGACAGCATCCTGGTGCAGCCAGCCCCGCGCAGTTGGTATCACAGCGAGATGGCCAGCCTGTTTTGGCCTACAATGCCAGTGGTGCTCGAACATGAACACTACGGCGGCAGCAAGGAACGTGGCGCCTGGGACAAGGAGTTGCTGCTGAAGTCCGTCGAGGATTACCACGCCTCCTACATGTCCATCCACTGGTGGCCGCGCATCGAGCTGGAGGAGAATCGCGACATCATCGACCGCATCAATCGCCGCCTGGGCTACCGAATCCAACTGGCCGAAGTGCGCTGGCCGTCCGTTATCAAGAAGAGCGAACCTTTCCGCATCTATGCTCGCTGGCGCAATGCGGGAGTAGCACCCTGCTATGTAGGCGGCCATCCATGCTTCACACTTGAGAACGAGCATGGCGGAATCGTCTCAGTGATGGTAGACGAAGGCTTCGATGTTCGCAACCTCTCCGTCTCCGGACCGCAAGAGCCGCTCGCCGAGGTCGAACGTGACACGCTCTTCACCGTCGCCCGTGCCATACAGAACACCTTCGGCACTTTTACCCGTTCCTGCAAGCCTGGCCGATATCGGCTCTACTTCTCCGTCGGCACCAGCGACGGCACACCTGCCATCTGCCTTCCCTATGAGGGCGACGACGGATACCATCGCTACTTCATGGGCGAGGTCACATTGACCGATTGACTCTCTGAAAACATGCCAAAAGGGCCTGAAAAGCACATTTTAACACAAAATAAGCGTCGGTTTGTTTTTTTTTTCATACCTTTGCACGAAATATACCTCAAATTGAACGCTAAAGGTAGTTATGAGAATGAACTTTCGACACACGCTGAGAAGCGGCCTACTTGCACTTCTTGCATACTGTGCCATCCCTGCATCGGCTCAGATGGCCTACGAATCCGGTAACGGCGGGACTCTGCTAAGCGGTACTCCCATCGGCAGCCCGGCGGTGGATTACAGTACTGGTAACATCTCCACGACTGTTAATCAACCGGCCAATGCCTTCGACGGCAATACGACGACATTCTATGCCTCCTACGACCGGTCGCGCACTTGGGTGGGACTCGATTTGGGCGAACCCTATGTGATTACTGCTGTAGGCTGGTGTCCGCGCAACTCCGATGCTGGCACCCGCCGTGTGCAATTAGCTCTGTTCGAAGCTTCCAACAGCCCCGACTTTCTCGATGCAGTACCCCTCTATCTGATACCGCGCACTGGTGCTATCGGCCGTATGGAGTATGCCGACGTCAATGTCTCTCGCGGCTTCCGCTATGTGCGCTATGTGGGACCGAACGAAGCCCGCTGCAACATCGGCGAGCTGGAGTTCTACGGCAAGAAAGGCGAGGGCGACGACAGCCAGTTCTACCAAATCACCAATCTGCCCACCGTGTCCATTCACACCTATTCGGGTCGTGATCCGGCGGACAAGGTGAACAACATCGAAGCCAATGTCACGATAACCTACGACGGCGGGGCGCACATTCAGGAATACCCCATCACCGTCCGCCTGCGCGGCAATGCCTCGATGGGATTTGCCAAGAAGCCCTATCGCATCAAGTTCAACGACGGCAAGAGCCACCACATCTTCAAGGACTCCCCGCTCGAGACCCCTGCGAAGGCCAAGAAGTGGACTCTCATCAACAACTACGGCGACAAGACGCTGCTGCGCAACGTGCTTGCCTTCCGTTTCAGTTCGCTCCTCGGCATGCCATTCACCTCATACATCCAGCCCGTCGATGTTGTTATGAACGGCGAGTACAAGGGATGCTATCAGCTCTGCGACCAGATAAGTGCCGACCCTCATCGCGTTGCCATCACCGAGATGGAGCCCGAGGACATTCAGGAACCTGAAATCTCCGGCGGCTACCTTGTCGAGGTGGATGCCTATGCCCACAACGAGACCTCGTGGTTCAGCAGCAGCCGAGGCAATCCCGTGACCATCAAGTCGCCCGACGACGAATCGATCGTCTCGCAGCAGAAGACCTACATCCGCGACTATTTCAACAAGATGGAGAATGCCCTCTATGCCTCCAACTACACCGACCCTTCGACAGGCTACCGCCAGTATCTCGACGTGGAGTCCTTCATCAAGAACTTCATTGTCGGCGAGTTCTCAGGCAACACCGATACCTTCTGGAGTACCTATATGTCCAAGGAGCGCGGCGAGGCTACCTTCCTGGTCGGACCATGCTGGGACTTCGACCTGGCATTTAACAACGACGGCCGTATCTATCCCGTGAACAACCGCTCCGACTGGGTGTTCCGTTCCGGTGGCTCCACCGCCGGCAATATGCGTTCCTTCGTCAGCCGCGTACTTCAGGATCCCTATGCCAGCGACCGCCTGAAGAATATCTGGAAAGAAATGCGTGACTCGAAGAAGTTCTCCGAGGAGCAGCTCGTAGCGTTCATCGACAGCATGGCCGATGACATTCGCTCCTCGGCCGAACTGAACTTCATCCGCTGGCCGATACTGAACAGCCGCGTCCATCAGAATCCCGTTGCGCTGGGTTCGTTCCAGGCCGAGATAAACGTCCTGCGCGACTACATCCCCGACCGTATCGGATGGATTGACAACTATCTGGGCTACACTCAGGGAACAATCGTCGAGGACTCGACCTTCTACATCGAGACGCCGCAAGACCTCATCAACTTTGCCAAATATGTGAAGCAAGGCGGCAATGGCAGTAGCGCCTATTTGCTCTCCGACATCAACATGAACGGTCTCGACAGCAAGTTCACCCCCATCGGCACCGGACAGTATCCCTTCCACGGAACGTTCGACGGACAAGGCCATCGCATCAGCAACCTCCACATCGTCGGCGCCTCGAACATCGGCTTTTTCGGCACCGTCACTGGCGGCGCCTGCATCCGCAACTTCATCTTCGACAGCAGCTGCTCCATCTCGGGCGATTCCTACGTGGGCATCATCGGCGTTTCGAATGGCTCGGGTGACGTCATCATGGAGCGCATCGGCAACGAAGCCAGCATCAGCGCCTCCGGTGTGAATGCCGGAAGTATCATCGGGTGTAACTACAGTTCGTCAGCCACCTTCACCTTCGAGAACTGCTACAACGTCGGCACCATCGTCGGCGGCAAGGAGAGTGGTGCCCTGTGCGGATGGACAGGCAGCGGAGCCACCTTCATCAACTGCTACAACATCGGCACCGTTTCCGGCTACGACAACACCAACAGCTACCTCTTCCGCGGCAATGGCTCAGTGATCAATACCTATAGCCTCCAAGGTACGCAGGGCACCATTGTCAGTCAGGAAGACGTCGTAGGAGGCGCCCTCTGCTACAAACTTAACGGCAGCAATGCTGAGAACCCCATTTGGCGTCAGTCGCTCGATGCCGACAAGTACCCCACCTTCCTCGACGGCCATGCCATCGTGGACTACAACGGGGAGTTCTACTACAACGTAGGCATCTCCTACACGCTGGGTGACATGAACGGCGACGGAGCCATCGATGCCGCTGACCTGCAAGTGCTGGCCAACTACCTTGTTGACTTGCCAAACGACATCTTCGTCATGAAGAATGCCGACATGAACGGTGATAAGACAGTCAATGTCCTCGACATCGTCGCCACGGCCAACTACATCAAGGCACAGAACGCCGTCAAGCCGCACCGCGAGCAAGCGCTCGACGAGCCGGAGGGCGTAACCAGCGTCTTACTGGACGACTTCGGATTGCAGGTGAACAATAGCAAGTCCATCACTGTCCGCGCCAGCCTTGCCGAGCCGATGACTGCCTTCTACGCCGAACTGACTCCGAGCGACGGTATCACCATCGACCCGACCGCCGTCAGCCTTGCCGCGATGAAGGGCAGTTCGCACGTCGTTTCGGCCAACACCGTGGACGGCGTTACGCGGCTTATTGCCTATTCGCCCAGCAGCGAAGCCTTCAGTAGCCTCTCCGGCGAGTTCTTCCACTTCAAGGCCACGACAGACATGAACTTCACCGGTGGCACTCTGCAGCTTGGCAACGTACTGCTGAGTACGCCTTCGGGCAAGGGCTGCAGCACCGCAGACTGCATCGCCAACGTCACGCTCGAGGCCACGCCAGTCAGCACCATCACCTTCGCCCAGGATACCTACATCATGAACAAGGGTGACAAGCTCACGCTTACGGCCACCGTGCTGCCCGCGACGGCCACGATGAAGGACATCGCCTGGTCGTGCTCCGATACGCACATTGCCTATGTGGCCAGTGGGGGAGTGCTCACCGCCCGCAATGCCGGCCATGCCACCCTGATTGCCAAGGCCAAGGACGGCTCCGGCGTAGTCGGAATGGCCAACCTGCGCGTTCTTGGCGACAATTTCGAGATAGCCAGCACCATCGACCTGCAGGAGTTCTCCATGGCGGTGAATTCCGGATACATCGACATCACCGGCACGATGACGGCCGATCTCGATATGGAAGGTGTCGCAATCACTCCCATCGGCACCGAGAAGAACCTCTTTGCCGGCACCTTCGACGGACAGGGTCATGTCATCAGCAACCTTGTCATCGAGAGTCCTAACGCCACGGCCGTTGGACTGTTCGGTCACATCACCTCCCCTGCCACCATCAAGAACCTCATCCTCGACAGCAGTTGCATGATTGTGGGCTACGAGAAAGCCGGACTCATCGGACGCTCCGACCGTGCCGGAAGCATCTACCTCGAGAACTTGGGCAACGAGGGCAGCGTCACGGCCGACATCGCACCTGCCGGCATCATCGGCAATGCCAATAACAGCAGCGTGGCCCTCATCACGAACTGCTACTCCACTGGCACCATTACGACCATCACCGACGGCAAGACAAACGCCGATGCCGGACAGATCAGCGGATGGCTCGGCAACGTCGGAGCCGTCCTCACCAACTGCTGGTCGACGAGCGACATCACCGGATTCCAGACATCGGGCTATGCGACGACCACCGACCGCACCTTCGCTCGCACCGGCGGAGCAAAGAATTCCTTCGTGAACTGCTACAGCCAGACAAGCAAGCAGGTGAACCTCACCGACATCGAGAAGTTCCGTTCGGGCGAAGTCACCTACCTGCTCAACGGTGGCAATACGGAGAATCCCGTCTGGCGTCAGACCCTCGGCGAAGACCTCCACCCGACGCTGCTCTCCAGCCACAGCATTGTCTATCGGTGGGAAAACGACATCTATGCCAACACACCCGACGGCATCGAGTCTGTGCCCTTCGGCCTGCAGGATGTCGATATCTACACCATGACGGGCGTCAAGGTGGACAAGCCTCGCCGCGGCGGTATCTACATCATCAACGGAATGAAGGTACTCATTAAATAACCCCATTCCCCACACACTATGAAACATCTCCTTTGGGTAACACTCCTGCTCTGCACGCTGGGCGTACAGGCAAAAGTCGGCAAGGCAATCACCAGCACAGCCTCCCGCACGCAGGTCTTTGAGCAAAGCCGCGTAAAGGCCAGCAAGAAGGCACTCGGCACAGTCATCCACCTCGATGCGACCCGCACCTTCCAGACTATCGACGGATTCGGAGCGGCGCTCACCGGTTCCAGTTGCTACAATCTGATGCGCATGTCGCCTGCCGACCGCCAGGCATTCTTGCGCAGGACATTCTCTCCGACCGACGGACTTGGCTTCAGCTACATTCGCATCAGCATCGGATGCAGCGACTTCTCCCTCAGCGAATTCACTTGCTGCGACACTCCCGGCATCGAACACTTCGCCCTCGCCAGCGAGGACACCCAGTACGTCATCCCCATCCTCCGCGAGATTCTTGCCATTAACCCCAAGATGCTCATCCTCGGCTCGCCTTGGACCTGCCCCAAATGGATGAAGGTGAACAACCTCGAGGAACTGCAGCCCTTCGACTCCTGGACCAGCGGCCAGCTCAATCCCAAGTACTATCAGGACTATGCCGAATACTTCGTGCGCTGGATCAAAGCCTTCGAGGCTGCCGGAGTGCCCATCTATTCCATCACCGTGCAGAACGAACCTCTCAATCGCGGCAACTCCGCTTCCCTCTTTATGGGTTGGCAAGAGCAGCAGACGTTCATCGCCCAGGCTCTCGGCCCCGCACTCCGGAAAGCCGGACTCGCGACGAAGCTCTATGCCTTCGACCACAACTACAACTACGACCGCATGGCCGACCAGCAGCAGTATCCCCTGAAGATCTATGACGACGAGACGGCCGCCGCCTTCCTCACCGGTGCCGCCTATCACAACTATGGCGGCAATCGCCGCGAACTGCTACGCATCGGCGAGGCGCGGCCCGACAAGGAACTCATCTTCACCGAGACGAGCATCGGCATGTGGAACGACGGACGCAATCTGGAGAAACGACTCATCGACGATACGCGCGAAGTGGCGCTCGGCACTGTCAACAACGGCTGCCGCGCAGTCATCGTGTGGAACCTCATGCTCGACAGCGAACGCGGTCCCTTCCGTCCGGGAGGCTGCAGCACTTGCTACGGCGCGGTTGATATCGACCGCAACGATATGAAGACCATCACGCTGAACTCCCACTACTACCTCATCGGCCATCTCTCCCGCGTGTTGCGCCCCGGTGCTGTGCGCATCGATGCCGACTACTCGCAGCCCCGCGACGGATTGATGTGCTCAGCCTTCCGCAACCCCGACGGCACACTGGCCGCCGTCCTCCTCAACGAGCAGGAGACGGAGCGCAATGTCAGCCTCTTGGCCGACGGTAAGCGCTACATCAACGTCCGCATCCCCGCCCGTGCCGTTTGCAGCGTCCAATGGTAAGGTGGGTTCTAAATTCCCGGGCGTTTGGGTTCAAGGGGCACATTTTTTCTATTTGCAAAATGCAAAATTTGCCGTAATGGGCATCTGGAGATGGTCTTTCCTGTAGGTGCGTGAGTGTGACTAATCATTTACATAAAGTTTTGCTACTTCACACACTACGCTTGATCTTCATCGGAACAGCGTGTTGTCCGAGCCCGAACAACACGCTGTTTTGCCTTCTGCGACGCTTCGTATTTGCGTCTGGCTCGCGTATTTCCGGCTAATTCTACGTTTTGCCTCCAGCGATGCGGAATTTTTTAATGCTGATAATCAAGCGATTAGTTTTGCACTGCATGTTTTCATACCCTAAAAAGTGCGCAAAAATGCCCTTTTTCGGCCTATTTTGAGTACCCCTTTCCGATAGTCTTTTTCTTGTGATTTGACGAAATGTTTACAACTCTGATCGCGTATCATCTTTGAGCCGTTGAGGCTCACCGGGACTTTTCCAACCTCGGACAGATAGCCTTTGTCTGTTTACTGTAGCCAAAGTGGGCACTTAGCCGATGCTTTGAGGTCGGGAAGGAGACGAGGACTGCTCCGAATGCTGACAGGCGGAGTTGCTTGCCGCACTCTCCAATCCACTTTTTTTAGAAAAATGAGGTGATAGAAAAAACTTTGAACGACACTCTTTGTATTTTGGACGAAATATCGTACCTTTGCAGGCAATCATTCGTTTTACTATAAAAAGAGACACAGCAATATGGCACAGACAAGGAAAATCAAGCGCGCACTCGTCTCCGTATTCCACAAGGACGGACTGGACGACATCCTGCGCCGACTGCACGCTTTGGGCGTGGAGTTGCTCAGTACGGGCGGCACACAGCAGTTTATCGAGAGCCTCGGCATCCCCTGTCGGAAGGTGGAGGACGTTACGACGTATCCCAGCATTCTGGGCGGACGAGTAAAGACGTTGCACCCCAAGATCTTCGGCGGCATACTGGGACGCCGCGAACTGGAGGGCGACCGCCAGCAGATGGCTCAGTACGAGATTCCCGACATCGACCTGGTGGTCGTCGATCTGTATCCTTTCGAGGATACGGTGGCCAGCGGGGCCTGCGAGGCCGACGTCATCGAGAAGATTGACATTGGCGGCATCAGCCTCATCCGCGCTGCGGCCAAGAACTTCCGCGACGTGATTATCGTGCCCTCGAAGGCCGAATATCCCGCCCTGCTCGCCTTGCTCGAGAAGAAGGGCGCCGAGAGCGAACTGGAGGACCGCCGCTGGTTTGCCACCCAGGCCTTCGGCGTGAGCAGCCACTACGACACCGCCATTCATGATTACTTCATGAAGGGGTGATAAATGGGCGAGAGTGCATTGGGCAGGCGCTCGCAAGAGAAGAATCTTTCGTCCCTTTCGTCCGGCTCTGCCGCTTGGCTTGTCCAAGGACTCCCCTTTAATTCCTCTTCAAATAAACTCCTCTTTAACCAACATTCAATAAACCCCTATGAAATTCTTTTCGCTGAACAAGGAAATAGCTATGGACCTGGGTACGGCCAACACCATCATTATCTGCGACGGCAAGATTGTGGTGGACGAACCCAGTGTGGTAGCACTCGACCGGCGTTCCGAGCGCATGATTGCCGTCGGAATGAAGGCCAAGATGATGTATGAGAAGACGAACCCCGAGATTATCACCATCCGCCCGTTGCGCGACGGTGTGATTGCCAACTTCAACGCCTGCGAGCAGATGATGCGCGGACTCATCAAGATGGTGCACACCGGCAGCCGCCTCTTCACACCCTCGCTGAAGATGGTGATCGGCGTGCCCAGCGGCAGCACCGAGGTGGAGCTGCGCGCCGTTCGAGACAGTGCCGAACATGCCGGCGGACGCGAGGTGTACCTCATTTACGAGCCCATGGCAGCTGCCATCGGCGTGGGCCTCGATGTGCTGGCTCCCCAAGGTAGCATGATTGTGGACATCGGCGGCGGCAGCACCGAGATTGCCGTAATCTCGCTGGGCGGCATCGTGGCCGACAAGAGCATTCGTGTGGCTGGCGACGAGCTGACGAGAGACATTCAGGAATACATGAGCCGCCAGCACAACGTAAGGGTGAGCGAGCGTATGGCCGAGCGCATCAAGATCAACGTGGGCGCCGCACTCTCCGACCTTGGTGCCGAAGCGCCCGAGGACTATGTAGTGCACGGACCGAACCGCATCACGGCGCTTCCCATGGAAGTGCATGTCTGCTATCAGGAGATTGCCCACTGCCTGGAGAAGACGGTGGCGAAGATAGAGACCAGCATCCTCGAGGCCCTCGAGGCTACGCCCCCCGAACTCTATGCCGACATTGTGCAGAACGGCATCTACCTGACGGGCGGCGGCGCACTCCTGCGCGGACTGGCCAAGCGCTTCACCGACAAGATCAACATCCCCTTCCATGTAGCCGAAGACCCGCTGCACAGCGTGGCCAAGGGTACAGGCATCGCGCTGAAGAACATCGAGAACTACTCTTTCCTGATGTAAGTTGAGGGAGCTGTTGCAACGTCTGGCGCAGTATGCCCACTGGGCAGTGTTCCTAATACTGGAGCTGCTCGCGGGCATCATGCTCTTCCGATACAACCACTACCAGCAGAGCGTCTGGCTCACTCAGGCCAACGCTGTCGTCGGTCGTGTGCTCGAGTGGAAGGCAGGCATGCTGTCGTATGTCGGCCTCGGCAAGCGCAATGCAGAACTCACCGAGCGCAACATCGTCTTGCAGATGGAGGCGACGAGGCTGAGGCGCGAACTTGGTGCAGCGCAGCCTGACAGTACAGACACCGACTCGCTCCGGGCCGAGGCGCTGAATGGTGCCAGACTGATTCCCGCTCAGGTGGTGGCGAACAGCGTAAGGCGCGATGACAACTACCTCACCATCAACCGCGGCAGTGCCGACGGAGTGTGTCCCGAGATGGGCGTACTTAGCGGTACAGGCATCGTCGGCATCGTCGGAAAGACGAGTCCCCACTATGCGCTCGTCATGTCGGTGCTCAACACTCAGAGCAGCATCAGCTGCCGCCTGCGCGGAACCGAGTACTTCGGCTACCTGCATTGGCAGGGCGGAAGCCCTCTGCGAGCCTACATCGACGACATTCCGCGCCATGCCCGTTTCGAGGTGGGCGACGAGGTGGAGACCAGCGGCTACAGCAGTGTCTTCCCGGCGGGAATCTTCGTCGGGCGGGTGGCAAAGATTAGCGACAGCGCCGACGGTCTGGCCTATCGGCTCGAGGTGGAGCTAAGCACCGACTTGGCCAATGTGCGCGACGTCTGCATCATCGTGCGCGACGATGCGGAGGAACTGGATTCGATGATTGTAGAAAATTGACAGGAGATGCTCGTCGGACTGATCATACGGCTCATACTCATGCTGGCACTGGCCGCCCTGCAAGTGCTGGTGCTGAATGATGTCCACCTCTTCGGCTATGCTACGCCGATGCTCTACGTGGCTTTCCTGCTTCGCTTCCCACTCAACACCCCGCGCGTCGGAGTGCTCCTTTGGGCATTCCTGATGGGGCTGACGGTCGATGTGGGCAGCGGTACGCCTGGGATGGGCGCGGCTGCGATGACACTTGCAGGCATGCTTTGCCAGCCCCTCTTGCGGGTAATGTCGCCCCGCGATGCAACCGACGACATCGTCGCCACTCCTCACAGCATGGGGCGCATGACGCATTTTCACTACGTAGCCATCCTCGTCGTAGTCCACCATGCCGTCTTCTATCTTCTGGAGAGTTTTACGTTTCATCATCCCATACCGCTGCTCATCTCCTTCGCCTCGAGCGCATTGTTGTCGTTGGTGCTCATCATTGTCTTCGAGACGTTGCGCCTGCCGAAGGCTTGAACGAAACAGTCATGGCAACGAAGTACGAGTTGGAGAAACGCAAATACGTGCTGGGTGGTGCCGCCATCCTCATCGTGGTTGTCTATCTGGTGCGACTCTTCTCGCTCCAGATGCTCAGCGAAGACTTCAAGCGCAATGCCGACTCGAACGCCTTCCTGCGCCGCATTCAGTTCCCCGCCCGCGGTGCCATCACCGACCGCAACGGCAAGCTGCTCGTTTATAACCAGCCGGCTTACGACATCATGGTGGTGATGACGGAGCAGATGGGAGTGGACACGCTTGACCTCTGCGCCAGCCTTGGCATCACCCGCGACTGGTACGAGCGTCGCATGGCCGAAATTAAGGATCGTTCGCGCAATCCCGGCTACAGCCGCTATACGCAGCAACTCTTCATGAGCCAGCTCTCGAGCGAGGAGTTCAGCCGCTTCCGCGAGAAACTGTTCCGTTTCCCGGGCTTCTACGTGCAGAAGCGCAGCATCCGCCAGTACCAGCATGCCCATCTGGCGCATGTCTTGGGCGATGTGGGCGAGGTGGGACCCGACGACATCAAGGCCGACGAATACTACCAGCCGGGCGACTACATCGGCAAGCTTGGCGTGGAGCGTTCCTACGAGAGGCAGCTGCGCGGAGTGAAGGGGTCGGAAATCCTGCTCCGCGATGCCCGCGGACGCATCAAGGGGCGCTATCAGGAGGGACGCTTTGACCAAGCACCTGTGCCCGGACGCAACCTCACGCTTTCCATTGACCTCGACCTTCAGGCGCTGGGCGAACGGCTCATGCAGGGCAAGCTGGGCAGCATCGTGGCCATCGAACCGAAGACTGGCGAGGTGCTCTGCATGGTGTCCAGTCCCACCTACGACCCTCGCATGATGATTGGCCGACAGCGCGGACGCAGCAATATCGTACTGGGGCAGGATCCTCACAAGCCCCTTCTGAACCGTGCCATCATGGGGCAGTATCCGCCCGGCTCCACCTTCAAGACCGGACAAGCCCTGACATTCCTCCAGGAGGGCATCATCACGCCTTCGACACCCTTTTCGTGCAGTCACGGCTTCCACTTCCGCGGCCTCACGGTGGGTTGCCACGGCCACGGCTCTCCGCTTCCTCTCGTGCCGGCCATTGCCACTTCGTGCAACGGCTACTTCTGCTGGGGACTCTACCACATGTTCAGCAACCGGCGCAAGTATCCCCGAGTGCAGGACGCCATGACAACGTGGAAGGACTACATGGTATCAATGGGATTCGGCTATCCGCTCGGCATCGACCTCCCCGGCGAAAAGCGCGGCATGATTCCCAATGCACCCTATTACGACAAGGCCTACAAGGCTTCGTGGAACGCCCTGACGGTAATCAGCATCGCCATCGGACAAGGCGAGGTGAACCTGACGCCGCTCCAGATTGCCAACCTCGGGGCCACGATTGCCAATCGCGGCTATTACTTTGTGCCGCATGTCGTGAAGGAGGTGGAGGGCGAGTCGCTCGATACCCTCTACACCCGGCCGCGCCGCACGCTTGTCGATAAGGAAAACTACGACATCGTGGTGCAGGGAATGCGCGCTGCCGTGACGGGCGGCACTTGTCGCGGAGCCAACAATTCGTGGTATGAAGTGTGTGGAAAGACGGGCACGGCTCAGAATCCGCACGGACAGGACCACAGCGTCTTCATGGGCTTCGCACCGATGAACGACCCCCAGATAGCCATTTGCGTCTATGTCGAGAATGGCCACTACGGTGCCACCTTCGGCGTGCCCATCGGTGCGCTGATGATGGAGCAGTACCTGCGCGGCTCGCTCAGCGAGAGCAGCGAACTGCGGGCCCAGCAGTTCGAGTCCACTCACCTGTATAAACCCTTCGATTATGTCGCCGATGCAGAATAACCCAACGCCCCACGGAAAGGGACTGCTGCGATCCATCGACTGGTTCACCGTCCTGCTCTATGTCATCCTGATATGTCTGGGATGGATGAGTGTCTGCGGGGCTACCTACGACTTCGAGCAGGCAGGCAACTTCTTTGACTTCTCGACCCGTTCGGGCATGCAGATTGTCTGGATGGGAACGTCGCTGGTGCTGGCCCTCTTCCTGCTCATGACTGACGACCGCCTCATCGAGTCCCTCTCCTACATTATCTATCTGCTCTTCGTCGTCCTGCTCTTCGTCACTCCCTTCCTGGCCCACGACATCAAGGGCTCCCTCTCCTGGATCAAGGTGGGGTCGTTCAGCGTACAGCCTGCCGAGTTTGCCAAGTTCGCCACCGCCCTTTGCGTGGCCAAGGTGATGAGTACGAACGGTTTCAGCGTGATGCGACGTCGCGATTTCCTGATAGCCGGCGCGGTCATCCTGTTGCCTGTGGCGGCAATCCTATTGCAGAAGGAAACAGGCTCGGCACTCGTCTATCTCAGTTTCTTCCTCATGCTCTATCGCGAAGGCATGCCCGGCTGTGTGCTCTTCACCGGGCTCTCGGCCATTGTCTATTTCGTGGTCGGCGTACGCTTTGCCGAACAGCCGATGTGGACCGGCGCACCTGTAATGCTCGGTCCCTACCTCGTACTGCTGCTCATCACGCTTTCCGTGGGGGGGATGGTGTGGATGTACACGAAGCGCCGGGATGTGGCGATGGTGCTGCTGAGCGGTGTGGGCGTCATGGCGATTGCCACGCTGTTCTCCCGCTTTGTGATTCCCTTCGATGTCGTTTGGGTGCAGTTGGGGGTGAGCGCGCTCGGCATCCTCTATCTGCTCTACCATGCCCTGCGCGACCGCATGATGTCCTACCTCTACATCTCACTCTTTGCGTTGGGTGCAATAGCGCTCCATTATTCGGCCGGCTTTGTGATGACCGATGTCCTGCAACCCCACCAGCAGACGCGCATCCGAGTACTGCTCGGACTCGAGGACGATCCGCGCGATGCAGGGTACAATGTGATTCAGGCGAAGATTGCGATAGGTTCTGGCGGACTGAGGGGAAAGGGCTTCCTGAACGGCACTCAGACGAAGCTGAAGTATGTGCCCGAGCAAGATACGGATTTTATCTTCTGTACCGTGGGCGAGGAGGAAGGATTCCTGGGCTGCACCCTCGTCTTGGCACTCTATCTTGCACTCATTCTCCGCCTCATTCATCTGGCCGAACGTCAGCCTTATACGTTCGGCCGAGTGTACGGATATTGTGTGATGAGCATCTTTCTTTTCCATCTCTTCATCAACGTCGGGATGGTGTTGGGTCTGACGCCGGTCATCGGCATCCCGCTTCCCTTCTTCAGCTACGGCGGCTCGTCGCTGTGGGGATTCACCATCCTGCTCTTCATCTTCCTGCGCATCGATGCCGGTCGCTATCGCATGCAGCGGTAGCGATGTATCGGACTACAGCCATTTGCTTTTTGTCCTTCGCATTTTATTGCCATGTAAAGGTCATTAATGCTGCGACAACCCCAGCATGCAGGAGGCAAAACTGCAGCAAGCGGAAGCCAATGCGACAGCAAGCAGGAGGCAAAACTACAGCAAGCAAACGCCAATGCGACAGCAAGCAGGAGGCAAAACTACAGCAAGCAAACGCCAATACGACAGCAAGCAGGAACGGATGCGACAGCAAGCAGGAGGAACCAGCATGAAATGTACTGTTCACACGAACCGTTTGCGATAGTCTTTCTTATCGCTCACTCGCCAGCGGAGCCAGGCTGCTGTGTCCCAAAGGAGTGGCAAGTGGAGGAGCAGCGGAAGGCACCAGTGGAAGGGACGAAGGTTCAGTGCGCGGGTGGACTGCAGGAACATCGTCTGTCTCAGGACGATGAGTGCAAGCCACATCACTCCCACAGGCACTGCCACGTAGGGATTGGGCCAGGTGAGAGCCAGAAGGGCTGAGGCTGTGACGGGCCACAGCAGTTGCGCTGCAAGTGCAATGGCATAGCGCAGGCGATAGGGAAGTCCCTGCGTCATGTGGCGGCGCGTCTCCATGTAGTAGAGGCGGTCTTGCCTCCAACGGCGGGCTGGCGGAAGTTCTTGACGCACTTGGGCCTCGGGCCGCACACTCACTCCGCACCGCCCACTTGCTACATGGCGGTTTACGAGCAGCGTGGCAGCTCCGGCTTCGAGGTTCGCACTTGCGGCAAAGCCCTGATGGGCGAGAAAGTGGCTACGCCGGTAGCACAGGCAGGCTTCGTCGGCACGATACGGAGCCATGTGCTGGGCGTAGGGGAGCCACATCATCTGCTGCCACAGGTGGAAGAACTGGCGCCGTCGGGCTGCCCATCCCCTCCTGTCGTCATAGCGCATCAGTCCCAGCACAGCATCGCGGTCGTCGGTGCAAGGCTGCATGAGATGGAGCAGCCACTGCGTACCGCCGATGGCGCAATCGGCCTCCGAGAATACCACCCATTCGTAGGCCGCAGCGCGCATCCCCAGTGTGAGGGCCAGGCGGTGGAGGCTAATGTCGCGGGCCGTCGCGGGACAATGGGTGTGGTGCAGGTGAGGGTAGGCGTATTCGAATTCCTCGAGGAGGTCCTTCGTCCCGTCGGTGCTGTGCATATCTACCACGATGATTTCGAAGTCGGTGGGATAGTCCTGTCCGAGCAGCATGGGCAGGTTTTGGCGGAGCTGCGCCTCGTGGTCGTGACAAGTGAGAACGACCGAGACGGGCGGTACGTCGGTCCGCAGCGGCTCCCTTGCCTGTTTCTTGCATAATCGACCCAGACGGCCGAAACCTATTGCCTGCCATAGGCACAAGGCCCATAGTACGAAAGCGGCGAGATATAGTGGTGCTGTTTCCATGTTCTGAAGGTTTGCGATAGATTCCTTCGTCAGCCTATTTTTTCCAGATGAAGCGGTAGTTAAAGCGGCGGTTCGGAGCGGTGTCGCCATGCATGCAGAGTGAGATGATGTCGTTCAGCGGCCCGGGATTGTCGGCCCATTTGAAGTCAAACCCGCCTTGCTTGCCCTTCATTCCAAGCCATTGGGCGGGTATGGCCAGCTCCAGTTCGCAACCCTTCGCAGAGTAGGGGAGGGTGGCCACCTCCTTCCATGCACCCGCTTCATAGCGCATCAGCGTGGTCGTTTGTACATCCTGTACTTTGCGGTTCGCCACGAAGTCGTAGCCGTACCAGCCTGTAGAGGCATCCTGGTCGGCATCGATGAAGAGCAGCATCCAGTCGGGACTGTCGTAGGGCGAGAGCGGCTGTCCGGTGCGCACATAGAAGCAGACCTCCCCCCGCCTGGTGAGTGCGACCTTCGCGTCTTGTATGTCATTTCGCCCAGTCTGATCGGTGTAGTGCAGTCCAGCGTATCCGTCGGCATCGCGGTGAGCCACGTCGCCCCTCGTATCCCGATAGGTCACCGTCACGCTCTCCCAGTCGGCAAAATCTCCGTCTATACCGATTGTCTTGAATCCTTTATTCTCGGGAATGGGCCTTGCGCCCTTGTATCGGCGTATGTTCTGAGCCATCTGCATGTAGAAGTTGTCGGTATAGCCGTCCTTCATGGGCTGAATGGTACGATTGAACTCGGCATTGTATTGGTCCACAAAGACGAAGGAATGACGGGGCCGGTTCATGAACCATGCATCGTTTCCCCATCCGTATTTGCCGGCAGTCCACTCGTTCCAGTCGTTCAGATAGATGAACTGCGGGTCGGCAGCCAGTGCATCTTCCCATCTCTCCTGAAAGTAAATGCCATAGCCGGTAGGGTTGTCCACCGTCTTCCCCAACCAAGGCACATAGGCGCGCCGGGGCATGTCATGCTCGTCGAGCTCCGGTTCCAGGGTGTGACGCGACCAAGATTTCCCCACTCCCATGTGCTTCCTCTCCATCGCCAAGGGATGCTGAGCCGGTGTGACGGCAGCCTCCTCCAGCTGTCCTTTGTGCTTGGAAACCAATTGCTGAGGACTCATCCCGACGATGTCGAGGTGGTCCATCTGGTAGCCAAAGCTCCAGTTGTCCTCTGTGCCGATATACCTCTTGCCGTTCCATTCGTAGTAGCCCCACCACATATTGCGCAGGGTGAAGAAATCCAACACCTCCTTCGGATAGTCGTTGGCGCTCACATCCTTGTACTTCCCGTTGGCGTCTCTCGTCGGGTCGGCATTATAGAGCAAGAGAGGCTTGCCGTCCCAGTAGAACCAGAGGTCGCTGAACTTTCCCACCCGATAGTATCGTTCGTAGAGTTGCTTGACAACCTCCACAGGCTTGTTGTTGTACGACCAGAAGATAAACTGTGGGGTGCGATTGCCTTCCTGTCGCATCTTCATCATGGTGGAGAAGAGCACCTCCCATTCGTCCCAGTAGCACACACCGTTGGTGACATCCATCACCAAGACGTCAACGCCTGCATCTTGCAGCATGGAGATGTCGTGGCGAATCACCCATTCATCCTGGCTCAGGAAGTAGCCCACTTCAGGTTCGCCCCAATGGTATGACCCGTATTTCCATAGCGGATGGCTGGACTGCATCCTGGCCATGGGGTCTTCGTTCAGAATCTTTGTCACATCGGTATAAGGCCCCGGCAGGTTGTGATTGTTGGGGGTATGCCAGGTGATGTAGAATATTCCCACTACCCGTCGGTGGTCGGTCTTGACATCGCCTACCGAGTCGGTCAGCGGCATCTGCCTGCCCAAAGCATCCGTCGCCACCCAGGTGTCGCTCATCAGGTCAGTGCCCACATTGCACTTGTCGTTCACATCAGGCTGGGCCGACAAGGTGCTCCAGATTCCGCTGAACATCGTTACAGCCAGAAATAAACTTCCCGAAATATGCTTCTTCATCCGATTTGTTTTTTATTTGGATGCAAAGATAATGATATTTTTTGAAATGTCAGCCTGTCTGGCAAAGAATCTCATTCCTCTCTGGGATGATTACCAATGGCACACGAAAGAGCGAAGAGTAGAGAATCTGCTAACGCTCTAAATGATAAATGGTAAAACGTGATACCATTTTAACCTCAGTCGACCATCTTTTATACAATTATGCATAGCTTAACATAATTTAACGAAACTCACTCCGAACAATGCTACACAAAGTTGTATCTTTAAACCTCAAATAGCGAGATAACACACATTTAAATCATTAAACAACTATGGGAAAATCTACCTCATTTCTTTCTCTCCTGCTCGGCTGTCTGTGCAGTTTGAGCGTTTGGGCACTGGAGCCGAATGCCGAAGGTGTCTATGAGATTGCGACCGGACAGGACCTTGCCGATTTTGCCGCATTGGTAAATGGTGGGCAGTATGAAGCCAAGGCCAAGCTGATGGCCGACATCGACATGACGGGTGTCGATGTCTCCGCCTTCCCCATCGGCGGTTCGTCCACCGACGTGCGCTTCAAGGGTGTGTTCGACGGCCAAGGCTACAAGATCAGCCACATGGCGCTGGAGAACGTCGAAGTGACCAACTTCGGTATGTTCAACACCGGCAACGGCGTTGTGCTCAAGGACTTTGTGGTTGATGCCACTTGCTCCATCATCGGCGGCGAGTTGGTGGGACTTATCGGACGCCACGACGGAGCCGGTGAGTTCACGAATGTGGGCAACTGCGCTCCTGTGACGGGCGAGGGTAACAACGTCGGCGGCTTCGTCGGCGGATGCTGGGGAGCCGGCAACGGCACGACTGTGCCTACCACTTTCACCAACTGTTGGACGGCAGGCAACGTCACCACGAAGGACTACCATGCAAAGGTGAACGACACCGGTGCCATCAGCGGATGGTTCAACAACGGAAAGTTCGTATTCGAGAATTTCTGGACCACCGCCGAAGTGGCCTACCCCAAGTCGCAGACCGCGTATCTCTTCCGCAACGGCGCAGGCGCATCGTTCACCTACACGAACTGCTACAGCCTCTACGGTCAGCAGGCGAATTTCACACTGCTCACCGGCGTCACTCAAGACGACCTCACGACCGGCGGAATCGCCTATAAGCTGAACGGCGACCAGACGAAAATCTCTTGGTATCAGACGCTGGGCGAAGACCTATACCCTGTGCCCTACGAAACCCACAAGCAGGTCTATCTGGCTGTCGACCGCTATTGTGACGGATCGCCCAAGGGCAATGCAGTGTACAGCAATAGCAACAGCGGCACACAGGACGACCATGTTCTCGTCGATGGCATCTGCAAGGGCTGTGGCTTAATCGATGCCAAGTACATGACGCCCAACGAAAACGGCTGGTTCGAGCTTGCCACACCTTCGCAGCTGAAGTGGTTTGCTTCGAGAGTAAGTCTCGGCGATACGGAAGGCACCGGCGAACTCTTCAATGCCATGCTGACGGCCGACATTGACCTCACCGATACCGAAGGCCTCATACCCATTGGCACGGAGTCGTATTCCTACAAGGGCACATTCGACGGACAGGGCCACAAGATTACAGGTTTCCACCTGACTGCCACTTCGCGCTATTCCGGCCTCTTCGGTGTGACGAACGGTGCCACGATCGGCAACTTCAGCATCCAGGGCAAACTTGTCTGCAAGGGTGCCGGCAACGGAGTGATTGGCTCGGCCACGGGCGGCAGTGTCACCCGCATCTTCTCCATGCTCGAGGTCGACGCTTCGGCTTCTGGCGTTACCCATTCGGCAGGTGTGGTCGGCGAATGCTTCAGCGAAACGTACATCAGCCAGTGTGCCTTCGGTGGAAAAGTGGAGTCTGGCGACAACAACCATGACTGCTTCGGCGGCGTTTGCGGCTACACGAATACGGGCTGGCTCGAGGACTGCATCAACTACGGCACCGTGACCTACGGCCGCGCCGATGCCTACGTCGGCGGCGTACTGGGCTACCTGAACAATACGAACAGCAAGGGTACCCACAACTGCCTCAATGTGGGTGTCGTACAGTACACTGGCAGCGAATCGCCTACCTACGGCGGCGCCATCATTGGTCGCCTTAATGGCCATACTGCAGGCAATTTTGGCACCAGCTACTGGCTGGAGTCTTCGGCGCCTTGCGGCACGGGACAGAATACATTGTCCAAGGCCGTCAGTGTGACGGCAGAGCAACTCGCCAGTGGTGCAGTAGCATGGCAGCTGAACGGAGAGTCGTTCCTGGAAACGACGTGGTTCCAGACTATCGGACGCGACGACTATCCCACCATCATGCCAGGCCACGGCATTGTCTATCAGGCCGACGAAGCCTACGACCACATCGACCTAGAGGACGAGAATACATACTTCAAGTTCCGCACCTACATGATAGAGCACGAAACGAGCCGCCTCGACGAGATTGTGGCAGCGCAAGCCATTGTCGATGCCAATCAGGCTGTTGTCGATGGTTGGGAAAGCATCCTTACTTTTGCAGAGTTCTGCGAGGCATACACCGCAGCCAGTGAGCTGCGCAAGGCGCTTGCCTCGTCGGAAACTGCATACAAATCGTACATCGAAGCCTGTGAATACGCCATCAACTATCTGGCCGAGAACAACCTGACCGGTGCCGGCCGCAACTTGCTCGACACCTATCTCTCGACATCGGCCGAACCTGGCGGCGAATATCCCAACGGCTCCTACCTATATATTATAAATGCGCGCGCATTGGACGACGAGGCTGTGGCTGCTGAGGTGGCTTTCGTCAACTCGCTCATCGAGCGGGCCGTTGCCGAGAACATCGTCGCCGGCTCCGAAATTACGAAGCTGATGGCCAATTCCGACTTTACCAGCGGCTTTGACGGTTGGACCACCGAATACGAAGGCGGTTCCATCACTACGGGCGGCGAGACAGCGCTGATGACCGTCGCTCGCGGACTGAACAACAAGTTCTTTGATTTCAACCAGACCGTCAGCGACTTGCCCAACGGCATCTACATGCTTGCCGTGAACGGAATGTTCCGTGCGAGTGCCGACATCACCTCCGAGTTCTATGCCGGCCAGATCTACCTGAACGGAACGGCAAACTACGTGATGGCTCCCGGCGAGGACCTTGTCTCGCCCGATGATGCACAGGACGGCGTGAACTGCTACCTGACGAACGACGCTCTCTACGAATATGGCGACGTCAGCGGCTATGTGCCTGCCTCCATCGTAGGCTGCTCCTATGCCTATAGTGCTGGCCGCTACCAGAACTATTGCGCTGCCGAGGTAAAGGATGGCATGCTCACCGTGGGCATTCGCAGCCTTGGCAACGACATGAGCAATTCGTGGCTCCCGTTTGGCAATGTACGTATCTTCTATCTCGGCACACCTGCAGAGGCGGCAGATGCACTCACCCCCGTTGTCGAGGGCTTCGTGGCCCGTGCCACTACCATTATTGAATACGAATGGAGCGACGGTGGTGACTTTGCCCAGTATCCCAACATCTCCGAGAGTCTCAAGCAGCAGCTGGCTGAAACCGTTGAGGCTGCAGGCGCTGCCACGACGGGCGAGGAGAAAATGGCTGTCATCGATCGCTTCTCTGCACTCTTCACCGATGTGCACAACTGCCGCATGGCCTACATCGAACTGGCCGCTACGGCCGAGAATCTGATGGGCTATTTGGACAATATGTACAACGCCCAGCTGATAACCAAGGATGTTTACGACGAGTGGCTCGACAAGGCGCTCGATGCATGGAAGTGCTACAGCGAGGGCTCGCTCAGCGCCGACGAGGCTCACGCTCTGGCTGAGTCCCTGAATGCATCCGATATGGTGCTGCCCGTCCAGAACGGATACTACCAGCTGGCTTCGGCCGAAGATCTGATGGTGTTTGCCCAGCTCGTGGGCAGCGGACTCAGCACGGCAAAGGCTGTACTGACGAGCGATGTGGACCTCTCCGAGGTGGAGATCGTCTCGCCCATCGGAAACTCCTCCTATCCCTTCGCCGGCACATTCGACGGCCAGGGCCATAAGATTCGCGGATTCCACATGGAGGTAACGTCCGACAGGTCGGGTCTCTTCGGATTCGCCTCGGGTGCCGAGATTTCCAACTTCAGCATCGACGGCATACTCACCTGTCCGAGCGGCGGCTCAGGCATCGGTGTAGTCGGATGGTCCGAGGGCAGCACGGTTTCTAACGTCCACTCTACGCTCACTGTCACCGTGACCGGCTCCGACGTCCACCATGTTGCAGGCATTGTCGGCAGTGCGCGCACCGGTACCAGGATCCTCGGCTCTACGTTCAGCGGTTCGCTGACGGTCGAGTCGTCCGTCTACGACTGCTTCGGCGGCGTTGCAGGCTACACCAACGAGGACTGCTATTTCGAGAATTGTGCAAACTATGGCGACATCACTTACACTGCGGCCAACTGCTATGTGGCAGGCATCTGTGGCTACCTCAACAACAGCAACTTCCGCGGCATCAAGAACTGCCTGAACGTCGGACAAATCAAGATGGCCGACGGAGGCACTCCCACCTATGGCGGTGCCATCATGGGACGCTTGCGCACCTACAACGACGCAGTCTTTGGCACTTGCTATTGGCTCGAGGGCACTGGACTCGCAGGCAGCGGCGAGAATAACGACTCGCACTTCCTCATGGTTTCGGCCGACCGCCTCGCGAGCGGCGAAATCTGCTATGCCTTGAACAAGGGACAGGAAGCCCCTGCATGGTACCAGACTCTGGGCGAGGATCCCTATCCCGTTTTGGACAATACCCACAAGCTTGTCTATATGACTGGCGAAGGCACCTACACCAACGAGGAGACCACCACGCCCGACGGCTCGAAGGACAATCCCTTCGTGGTGAAGTCGGCAGCCGACATGTCCAACCTCATCAACCTGCTCGTCTCCGGCCGCATGAACTATGTGGTGATGGAGGACGATGTTGATATGTCCGGCGTGACAGACTGGAAGCCGCTCTTCAATATCGCCGACCAGTCGAACGGCTATCCCTTCATCGACTTCGACGGTAAGGGTCACGTCATCCGCAACCTGACCTCCAACCTGCCCGGCTCGTACGACTATCCCGGCATCTTCGGTGTGCTCTGCGGCAATGTCCGCAACCTTGGCGTCGAGAATGCCGACGTCACCAGCGGCGGCGGCACTGGCATCCTGGCCGGTTATCTCGGTCATAACACTTATGGCCAGCCCTGCTACGTCGAGAACGTCTGGGTGACGGGTAAGGTAACCGCTACAGGCTACTGCGGTGGCATGTTCGGCAACATCGGCGGCGAGAGCCACATCCTCAACTGCTACGCCAACGTCGAGGTGAACGGCTCTGGTGACCTCACCGGCGGCATCATCGGCCGAGTGCGCGGTCTTGTCGACATGGTTCAGGTCTATGCAGCCGGCTCCATCAACCGCGGCGGCGGCATCATCGGCGGCGGCCAGCAGGACGCTACGCCTCTGGGCTCCTACAAGCATGTTGCCGTTTGGAACAATACGGAGAACAACTTCGGTCCCACGCGCGCCAACGA
>JAILBW010000230.1 GCA_024680695.1 Bacteroidaceae bacterium | reverse complement strand
CATCCTTAATTGTCAACAACGGTATATCTCTCGGCGTGCAAGATTGCTCCGCTCGCTCTGGCTCCCTCCGCAAACTTGCACATCTGTTTTCACCCCAAACCCTCAAGGGAGAACCCGCACCGCCCAGGCGCTGCGGTGCCTGCGGCAGGGCCGCCTCCAGTCGGTTTCTGATTGTCGGGGCAGGGCTCTCTCCAAACAGAAACCGCCCTCCAGCAGCAAGGCACTTTGTTTTATACCGGCCTACGGCCGGAGCTCCGCGCCGGCTGCGCCAGCGCTCCGCCTGTCATCGGGTCGAGCGCTACGCGCACGACCGCACGGCGGTCGTCTGGTTGTTCGTGGTGCGGATAGTGATTGCTGCAGTTTGTGGGCGGCAGTCTTTGTCATACGCCGGCAAACATGTAGCAGTCTTTTTTGATGGCTGAAGACACTATTTCCATCTTTCGTCCAGATAATCCAGGGCCTGCCGATAGCCCTGAGCTGCCGCTTGCTGTATCCAATACCTCCCAAAGATAGGGTCAACGGGATGATCGGGCCGTCCTTCGAGATAGAAGCGCCCAAGATAACACTGGGCCATGGCACTCCCAGACTCCGCCACGTTCTCGAGCACCAGCTTCCCTTCTTCTAAATCATACCAGCCTTTATCTTCCATTATCAGCGCAAGGCCGTAGAGCGTAAATGCATCCAGATCCCCATGGTCTCCCATTTCCCATAATGTTTGAAGGTCATCTTCGACTTCCCATGACTCTTTTGCGCGTTGAAGCTTTCTTGTGATACGCGCTAATGTTAACAGGCGCTCTTTTGCAAGCTTTCGAGGTGACGGAGATGTATTACTCATTTGTACGTTTTTCGATGAAATGTCGTTCAACTGCCTTGCCGTCTTCATCCACGACCACGAAGTACCTTGTTCCATCTTCCTGCCGTTTGTTGTAAAAACGAAATGTCGGGTTCTGTTTAACGGCGCTCTTTGCGGCGGCTAAGGCTTGCTCGCCATCGGAATAGGTGAAGACGAGCGAATTGTCCTTCAGTTCGCTCCGACGGCGAGAAGGACGTGGGGGCGGTATTTCCGCTGGCTGAACGACCTTCCTCCCGAAGGCCAGCATCCGGGCATCTTCAGCCTGGGACTTTTCTTCGTCGTACAGGCGATCCCACTGACGGTAATACTCCATCTGTGGATCTTCAAACAGCATCAGTTGCTCATACGGCTCGTGGGTCAGTTTCGAAACACCTAAGCCCACTTGGCGGAGCGGCGTCACTCCATCCCAAATCTCGGCAACCATCCGCCGAGCCTCATTCAGAATGATGGCCGTGGTGGCGCTGGGACGCGCCATCTGGCACTGTTTCTGGGCAATGGTGAAGTCATGGTACTTGATGAACACCGACACGGTAGAGGCGCGGAATTCGTCTCGTCGGATGCGGTGCGCCACGATGCAGGCAACGTTGAACAGAGCCCTGTCGATATCCTTAGTGGCGGACAGGTCCTTTGCGAACGTCCTTTCTGCACTGTAGCTCTTGGCTTCCTGAACTTCTGTATCCACCGGCGTGTCGTCGATGCCGTTGGCTGAATCATGCAGCTGCTGTGCCGCACGGGCGCCTACCACGCGGGCCAGCTGGCCCACGCCTATGCGCGCGAGGTCTCCGATGGTACCTATGCCGTAGGCCAGCAGCCGCCCTTCTGTCTTTTTCCCGACCCACAGTAAGTCCCGTACGCCCAGCGGCCACATCTTCTGCGGAATCTCCTCCTGCCAAAGCGTATGAACCTTGTCCGGCTTCTCGAAATCCGAGGCCATTTTTGCGAGAAGTTTGTTGGGCCCGACACCCACGTTGACCGTGAAGCCGCACTTTGTCTTGATCTCCTCCTTGAGCCGCGTAGCCACATCCACAGGGTCACGGCCACTGCAGCGGAGGCCCATATCGATGAAGCATTCGTCGATGGAGAACTGCTGCAGGACGGGGCTGTAGTTCCTGCAAATAGCGATGAAACTCTCCGAGCATTGCTTGTACCAAGCCCAGTCACCCCGCACGATGACCAGCTGCGGATATTGTCGGAGCGCCATTGACACGGGCATCGCCGCCTTGATGCCAAGCTTCTTGGCGGGTATTGACGCCGCAGCAATGATACTTCGCCGGTCCGACGGGTCTCCCGACACGACGGAGGGAACCAGTCGGATGTCGTCACCACCCTCCATTACCCGTTTGACCGCCGGCCAGCTGAGGAAGGCGGAGTTCACGTCGATATGGAAGATGATGCGGGGCACTTCACAAAGATAAAACATCCTGCCCTTTTTGCAAAGGCAGGATGCGGATAGTGTGGAGGGGATTTATCGTTCTAACGGCACGCGAGTCGAGAATTTTCCCTTGTTGGCTTTGGCCTCCATTTCACGTTGACGGAGAATCTCCCTGTTACGCTTAATCCGTTGCTGAACAATCTTTGGTGCTTTATCGTATTCCTTAGGCAGCCTGCTAACAGAATAGGTGTCTTTCAAAAGCATCTTCCTTTCATCGTCCGTAGCATACTTTGAAATGGCTTCCTCTACATACTGCTGGCCGTAGTAGACTTCGGAATGACGGTAAAAAAGTACCCCGACGACAATGACAAGGAAAAAAACAGCAGAAAGGATAGAGGAGATTACTGTCCAGATCTTTGCCTTAGGCGCCATGGCATGCAGCAGATCTTTGGGGCGTACATAGGTGTATACATGTTCCACCTTGGTATCCTTGAAAGCCTCACGAATCATGTCCTTCATATCGTCATAAGATTTACGGGCAAACGACTCGGAGGCTTTGTCCGCAATTTCCTCGCTCAACTTGTCTGTTGTGGGAAGAAGGCAGGGCGTTTTCCTAATCGCTTCCGCAGCTGCGGCATATATTTTTTTAAGCTCCTCCAGCGGAACTTCGGCTTGCGCTCGATGTTTCAACATCTCTGCGACGAGCTTCTTGAACTCCTCGTTCGCCTCAAGGATCTTTTTAGCCGCATCGATAAGCTCAGGAGTCTGCCCCAGAGCTTTCACAATGTCATTGGAATCGTTCATGTTATATGAATTTGAGAGTTAAAAATGCATGCGAATGCCTCGAGACCGGGACCGCTGGTTCTCGTACTCTTGCGTCAGTTTGAGCTTCCGCTCCGCCTCCTGACGCTGGCTAATTTTAAAGGCGGGTTCCTCGCCAGTGAGTTCCCCCCAGCGGTTAAGCATATCCTTAAACTGGCTCTGGACGACCAAGTCTGAAACCTTCAGCTGATGCCCTTTGTATGTCAGCATCAAGTCATCGACGCCTCCGTTTTCTGAGAGGATCGGCTTGCAGATAAGCCCCATGCAAGCCAGGTTCAACAACATGGACTGCTTGTCGCTGGAGGCGGAGAGTACTCTTGTCAGGTCGTTTCCGAGAGATGCCAGGTCAACAGCATCTGCTATGTTCTGCTGAGGGACTGGGAGCTTGAAGTCCTTCTTCTCCAGCAATGCGGCGAGCTCCTCGACTTCGTTGCGCTCCTTTTTGCGTTTACGGCGTTTGCCGAATGCAGCTTCCATCTCTGCCCGCAGAGAAGCCTCGTTTTCCCGGGCCATACGCACAGCCTGCTCGGCCTTTTCCTCGGCCGTTCCGTGAGCGAATGTGTTCAAGTATTCGAAGGTCTCCGCGACCTTACGGTCGTAGTGCATCAACTGGTCGAACAACTTCTCACAGCGTTCTGCGAACGCTTTGCGGTCGAATCCGCCAGTGACCGGGCCGGACTGAGTGTTTCGGTGAGCAGTCAAGGGGGACAGCTTCGGTCCATTTCTTTTGGCACGACGGCTGACAATAGCATGGAGGTGGAACTGCAACTCGTCGTTATCGCCTCGCGTAAAATGGGGCTTCCAGAAGATCTCCAGGTCATCACCGTCTTCGACGCCTTCCTTGTGAAAGTTCTCAGCGTAAGCATCCGAGATAGCTCGGATCAAAATCAGTGCGTTCTGGAATACCTCCTCATCACTATTACCCATCACGAGGTTTTCGCTCTTCGACAGGGCACAGACCAAGTGGTAAAACTTATAATCCGTTTTGGACAGCCTCGCATTGTTTCTGTCGATTTTGTCAATGACTTCTTCTTTAGGTACCGGCGTGCCGTCAGCTTTGACGAAGGGGAAGACCGGCAAACCTTTCTCGCGGCGGTCCTTGTCTTCGTGTTCGAGGTATTCAGCCAGGTTGCGACTAGTACCCTTGGTGTTGGTCGCCCCATTCTTTCCGGAGCTTTGAATCTTCACATTCATGTCTTTTTCGTTTTCCATATTATTCAATGTCTTTAAGAATTTCGATAAGCAACTTGAGATTGGCTCCGGTATCAAGCACAGCTTTCAGGATGGGTGCAAGGAACATCTCTTCCTGTTTACGCATATACTTGGTCACCAGTCCATCCTCATCAGAATCTGAGTTTTTTTCGGCTGCACGCTTGTGGGCCTCTACAATATGCTTGGCCATCTGCCGTTGCGACAGCCCCAATTGTTCTGCCTCTTTAGCGATATAGTCACGAACTGCTGCGTCCACGCAGATGGTCGTCGTAGTCTTTAGTTGATCCATATAATCGGTTGTTTATGTTTATAGACTAAGAAATGGCGCCAGCCTTCCTTATTGGCTCCTGACGTATGTCTGGGGCCTATTTGCTCCCGGCAGGGCAAGTCGGGCAGGGTAACCCAGCCCCGTCTTGCTCATATATAAGGATTGGGTATGATTCCTATAATCATTGGGCACCGTATCCTTATATATGCCCAAGCCGTGAGTCATGGAAAAGGCAGGAGAGAAGTAAAGACTCAACGGCGAAGGGGTTCCGGCGTTACTGTCCTGGCAGACGGTAATGACCAACAGCCAACGATCACCATGGAGGGGATGAACCCTGATATGGATAGAGCCGGATAAAGAATGTATTCCTATTAAAGAAGTCATCTTCTCCCGGGTGCGGAGTTTAAGATCCGAATACCGCTGGGCAACCCGGGAGATCGATGACGATATAAGAAGGTTTTCTAGAACTTCTGCTGCGCCAATTCTCTTGACTGAATCGGCCGAAATCAGGAGGAAGGACTGGTAATTTTTCATGTCACTACTTTCTAAATAATATCAAGTAGCGGCATTCGGATCTACTACAAAGTTATATAAAAATTACTTGATTTAACAAAATAAATATCAAGAATTTATAACATATATCTAATGTGAAACTTTATGAAATTTATTTGAAACCTTTCGCATTCATCTACGGGGAATTATAGGTGATCTCCGGTGTTCGTTATCGCTAGAGAGTGTGCGAAAGAAGGTCTACCCAAAAGCGTTTCGTAGAGTTAGTCCGCACGAAACCAGTAGGGATAATGAGGGTGTGTTTGTCCACTTTCCAGCAGGCACTATATCGCACCTCTCTGGTTGGAAGGTCATCGAGAGAAGAGATGAGACGAGAAAAAAGCCGGCTGAAGAGCCGGCGTGAAACCTCTTGAAAGGCCGCCCATAAAAATCGGTGGTATTTTGGCGGTAATAGTTTATTAAAAGAAAAACGCAACTCGCTGAAAATCGGTGAGTTGCGTTTCAAATCTGGTGACTCCCACGGGATTCAAACCCATAACCTTCTGATCCGTAGTCAGATGCTCTATTCAGTTGAGCTAGGGAGCCAGGTGTGGCTACTCGGCCGCGGGGGCGGTGAGGGTAGCTCTCTTTTTCTCCTTGATGCGGGCTTTC